>NZ_JBWKQR010000008.1:0-136839 GCF_059418905.1 Collimonas sp. GW821-FHT07E08
TGCGCCGATGATAGTGCTGCAACCAGTGTGAAAGTAGGTCATCGTCAGGCTTTTATTAAAAAACCCTCTGCATTCAATGTGCAGAGGGTTTTTGCTTTGCGCAAACGGTTTACGGCTCGCGTGGTAGTCGCATCGCAGGTTTGCTCTTTGTACTGCCAATCATTGAACGAAAAAAAGCCGGTCAGCTTGCGCGACCGGCTTTCCTGTATCTGGACTAAAGACTGGGCTTAGAACGGATAAGCTACCCGCAGCACTGCGAAGTTTGCACCGCTATTCGGTTTCTTGATGCCGCCATTGGAGAAATGCTGCAGCTTGAGGCCGACATCGAGGCCATTGCTGAACACGTAGCCGGTGCCGATGTGATCGCCAAACTCAAAAGCGGTAGAAAAGCGGCGGCTATTGTTGTCATACAGATGCGACATCAGGTGCACGCCGATGCCGGCTTCCCCATACAAGCCCTTTTTATCGTTGGACTGGAAACGGAACACCGGCGTGAAGCCGATATCAGTCAGGTTTTTCTTCTGGCCGGGAATATTCTGGTACTGGTTCTGGCGGAATTCAGCCAGGCTCAAATCCCAATAGCCGCCGACTTGCGTGCTGCTGCCTTGCCACAAGGCCGTGTTCCAATTCCATTGCGCAGCAACCCGGGCCAGCTGGCTCTTGTTCCCGGTGCCGAGTTCGAAGGACGCGGAGTCCACGGCGAAGCTGGTTGAGTGAACGCCGGCCAGCAGGCCGGCCGCGGCGAGGAGTTTGAGTCCGGTTTGTTTTTTTTGCATGAAAGACTTTCGAACGTAAAAAATAAAAAAAGCGAAACAAGTCGTCGCCGTATTCATAGGGAAGGCCGCGCAGGCCGCTTATCCAACTTGCCGCGGCGCGCGGCTACAGCCCTAAAGAATAGTCGAAAACCGGGATTGTTGCCGAACTACGGGTAAATCTTGTCGTAAAACTGTGAATGCCCGCCGCGAATCAGCCAAGGTAAGCCGGTTCGATCCTGCCCGGCACCTCGACCCGCAGCGACAGGATGCAGCCGGATGCGGGATATTTCTCCAGTTCCGCAGCACTGCGTTTTTCACTCACGCTGGTGATATACAGCGTACGCAGGTCAGCACCGCCGAACGCCATCATGGTCGGGCAGCGTACCGGCAGGATCACTTCCTGCAATACTTCGCCAGCGGGCGACAAGCGCAGCAGCCTGCCGCCCTCATACATTGCGCACCAATAGGCATCTTCACTATCCACCGCCGCGCCGTCAGGGCGGCCGCCGTAGTCGAGGGCGCTCTTATCCATGGCAAACTGTTTCAGCACCCGGCCCGCGCCGATGTTCCCGCTGGCCAAATCAAATTCATAGCTGCAGATCCGGTGCGCCGTAGTGTCGCTGTGATAAAGCGTACGGCTGTCGCCGCTGAAGCCAAGGCCATTGGACACGGTCACCGGATTGCCGGCAGGCCGCACGCGCCCCTTTTCAACGGCGTAGAGCTGAGCGCCGGCGTGGTCGCGCGGTTCGTAAATGGTGCCGGCCCAGAAACGGCCGGCGGCGTCGCAGCGGCCATCGTTAAAGCGGGCGGTGGCTGTGTTGTAAGGAGCATCGGCGATGTGTGTGAGCTCGCCATTGTCGGTATTCAAATGGACTACGCCGGTACGCATGGCGACGATCAGGCCGCCGCCTGCATGACGGCCGATGCAGCCGGGTTCGGCTGGGAGCTGCCACATCGCGTGGACGCCATCCGTGGGCCGCAGCCGATGCACTTGCATGGCTGAAATGTCGACCCAGTAAAGCGCAGCTTCGCCGGCGTGCCACAGCGGGCATTCGCCCAATTGCATAGGCTGGTCGAAGGCGATTTCAATTTGGTTCATGAGTATGGTCAATGAGGAGGAGCAGATGGATCGGGCATGCAATGCGAGGACGGTCGTCCTGGCGCTGCCCCGGTGCAAGGCCAGGGCAGCGCGCTCATTACATTTTCTTCAGGTACGTTTCCGCCAGGTTGACCCAGTAGCTGGCGCCGATCGGCAGCAGGTCGTCGTTGAAGTCGTAGCTGGCGTTGTGCAGGTTGCAGGGGCCGAGGCCGTGGCCGCCATCCCTGTGCGCGCCCTCGCCGTTGCCGATGAAGACGTAACAGCCAGGCTTGTTCTGCAGCATGAAGGCAAAATCCTCCGCGCCCATGGTTGGCTCCACCTGCGGATTGACATTGCCGTTGCCGACCATCGCCTGCAGCACTTCGACTACAAACGCAGTCTCCCTGGCATGATTGACCAGCGGCGGATAATTGCGGTGGAACTTGAACTCGACTTCAGCGCCAAAGGCGGCCGCGGTATGCTGCGCGATTTCCCGCATGCGCGCTTCGATCACGTCCAGCACCGCCACCGAAAAAGTCCGCACGGTGCCGATCAGCGTTGCTTCGTCGGGAATCACATTGGTGGCGCTGCCGCTGTGGATCTGCGTCACAGACAGGACCGCCGGATCGTTCGGATTGGTATTGCGCGAGACGATGGTCTGCCAGCTTTGCGCAATCTGCACCGCGACCATGACCGGGTCTATGCTTTTATGCGGCTGCGCGGCATGCGAGCCCTTGCCTTTGACGATTACCTCGAACTCGTTGCTGGACGCCATCATCGGACCCGGCGTCACGCCAAAACTGCCGGCCGGCATGCCTGGCCAGTTATGCATGCCGAACACCGCTTCCATCGGATATTGTTCGAACAGGCCGTCGTCGATCATGCGCTGCGCGCCGCCGCCGCCTTCCTCCGCCGGCTGGAAAATCAGATATACGGTGCCATCGAAATTGCGATGCTGCGCCAGGTGGTGGGCGGCGCCAAGCAGCATCGCCGTGTGGCCGTCATGTCCACAAGCGTGCATCTTGCCCTGATGTCGGGAGGCATGCGGAAAGGTATTCAATTCTTGCATGGGCAAGGCGTCCATGTCGGCGCGCAGGCCGATGGCGCGGTTGCTGCTGCCATTCTTCACGATGCCGACCACGCCAGTGACGCCCAGGCCGCGTACTATCGGAATCTGCCATTCGGTGAGTTTGCGGGCGACTACGTCAGAGGTTCGCTTTTCTTCGTAGTTGAGTTCGGGATGCGCATGCAAATCTCGTCGGATTGCCTGCAGTTCGGCCTGGAAGGCGATGATGGGGTCAATCAAATTCATGTTGTGCTCCTGATATGTGGCACGCCTTTTGCCTACAAAAATGGTGCATGGCGTAACGTCCAGAATGTGTATATTACGCCTACACGGTCCATCGGTGTTCACTCACAGGAGAGCATTATGCGTCTGATGTCATGGCCAGGAATGGGATTGCGTGTATTGCAGCTGGCTTCCTGCCTGCTGTTGCTGGCGCCGTTAGGCCCTCCAGCCGCGGCGCAGGAATTCAGGCTGGCGATGAGTTCGCCGCCGACCTCGATGGATCCTCACTTCTATAATTTATTTCCTAACATCAACGTTTCCGACCACATTTTCGAGCAGCTGGTCGCAATGGATGCCGACAGCCATATCATTCCCGCGCTGGCCGAGTCCTGGACCCTGGTGAACAAGCTGACCTGGGAATTCAAGCTGCGCAAAGGCGCCAAGTTCCACGACGGCAGTCCGCTGACCGCCGAGGACGTAGCCTGGTCGCTGGACCGGCCGGCCACCATCGTCGGCAGCCCGGGGAAATTCGATACCTACACCAAAGCCATCATCAACAAGAAAATCATCGATCCGTACACGATCCAGCTCACCACCAGGGAGCCGTATCCGCTGTTGCTGGCCGACCTGACTTCGATCTATATCGTCTCCAAGAAAGCGACCCAAGGCTTGAGCAGCGACGATTTCGCCAGCGGCAAGGGCATGGTGGGCACCGGGCCATTCAAGTTCGTCAGATTCCAGCGCGACGACAGGATAGAGCTGGAGCGCAATGACGACTACTGGGGCAAGAAGCCGGCCTGGAGCAAGGTCACCCTGCGTTTCATCCCGAACGATGCGACCCGCCTGGCGGCGCTGCTGGCCGGCGACGTGCAAGCCATCGAAAACGTGCCGACGCCGGACCTGGCGAAAGTCCGGGCAGATAAAAACCTAAGCTTTTACTCCAAGGTATCGCACCGGGTGATCTATCTGTATCCCGACACCCGCCGCGAAAAGTCGCCATTTGTCACCGACAAGGACGGCAAGCCGCTCGACAAGAACCCGCTGATGGATGTGCGGGTGCGCCGGGCCTTGTCGATCGCCATCAACCGCGACGCGATTCGCGACCGGGTCATGGAAGGTTTGTCGGAACCGACCATCAACCTGGTGCCGGCCGCCTTGTTTGGCCACAATCCGAATCTCAAACCACCCAAGTACGATCCTGACGCAGCCAAAAAACTGCTGGCCGAAGCCGGTTATCCCAACGGTTTTGGCTTGACCTTGCATACGCCGAACAACCGCTACATCAACGACGAGAAAATCGCGCAGACCATCGCCCAGATGTGGTCGCGCATCGGCATCGCCACCAAGGTCGAGGGTGCGCCGATGTCGGTATATGCGGCGCGCGGCGCCAAGAGCGAATACTCGATCGGCCTGCTGGGCTGGGGCGCCCAGACCGGCGAAGCATCGTCGCCGCTGCGGGCGATGGTAGCTTGCGACAATCCGGCCAAGGGCATGGGAGCGGTCAACTGGCTGAAATACTGCAACCCGAAAATGGACGCGGTGCTGGCCAAGGCCCTCAACAGCGTGGACGACAAAGAGCGCTCCAGCCTGTTGCAGCAAGCCACGGCAATGGTCATCGACGACGGCGGCGTGATCCCGATCCACCAGCAAGTGACCACATGGGCCGCAAAAAAAGGTATCGTATATATCCCGCGCACCGACGAGCGTACCCACGCTTATCAGTTCTACCCGCAATAAGAACGATGCGCATATCCGCTCACGCGAGGTGGCGAGCGGATTTTTTTATGGATGAATCTAGGATAAACGATGCTGGCTTTTATTATCCGCCGCGTATTGCAAAGCCTGGTCGTGCTGCTGGTGATGTCATTGCTGGTGTTTGTCGGAGTGTATGCGATCGGCAATCCGATCGATGTGCTGATCAGTCCCGACGCCGACCAGATCGAACGCGCCAAGGTGATCGTCGCCTTCGGTCTCGACAAGCCGCTCTGGCTGCAGTATTTCATCTTCCTGAAGAACGCTGCCGGCGGCGACCTGGGGCGCTCGTTCGCCTATTCGACGCCGGCGCTGAGCCTGATTTTCGAGCGCATGCCGGCCACGCTGGAACTGTCGTCGGCAGCGATCCTGCTGTCGGTCGTGCTGGGCTTGCCCTTGGGCCTGCTCGCCGGCTTGCGGCCGAACGGCCTGGTCGGTAAAGCCATCATGGCGGTGTCCATCCTCGGTTTTTCATTGCCGACGTTCTGGGTCGGCCTGATGCTGATCATGGTGTTCGCAGTGCAGCTGGGCTGGCTGCCGACCAGCGGCCGCGGCGAGACGCAATTGCTGTTCGGCGTGCCGGTCAGCTTTCTCAGCTGGGACGGCCTGCGCCATCTGCTGATGCCGGCCTTCAACCTGGCGCTGTTCAACATCGCCCTGGTGATCCGGCTGACGCGCTCCGGCGCCCAGGAAGCGCTGATGCAGGACTACGTGAAATTTGCCCGCGCCAAAGGCTTGCGCAACAGCCGCATCATCGGTGTCCATGTCTTGAAGAATATCCTGATCCCGATCGTCACCGTGGTGGCGCTGCAGTTCGGATCGATCATCGCCTTTTCGATCGTCACCGAAACAGTGTTTGCCTGGCCTGGCATGGGCAAGCTGATCATCGATTCGATCCGCGTGCTGGACCGGCCGGTGATCGTCGCTTACCTGCTGCTGATCGTCACCATTTTCATCCTGATCAACCTGGTGGTGGACATGCTGTATTCCTTGCTCGATCCACGCGTGCGCCTGGCAGAAAGCAAAGGCTGAGATGGAACCGACACCAATACCAACACGCAACATGGCGGAAACACCCTGGCAACGTTTTCTGCGCAATTTTTTTGGCAGCAGGATCGCCACTGCTGGTTTCGTGCTGCTGGCGCTGATCGTGCTGGCGGCGATATTCGCGCCCGTCATCTCGCCCCAGAATCCTTACGACCTGGCCAAGCTGGATGTGATGGACTCGCGCCTGGAGCCGGGGCAGGCGTCGGTCGACGGCAGCATGACCTACCTGCTCGGCACTGATGACCAGGGCCGCGACATGCTGTCGGCGATCTTGTACGGGATACGCATCTCGGTGATGGTGGGCGTGGTCAGCACCATCATTGCCCTGTCGCTGGGCTTGACGCTAGGACTGCTTGCCGGCTACGCCGGAGGCCGCATCGAAGCATTCATCATGCGGGTCGCGGATATCCAGCTATCGTTCCCGCCCATTCTGATCGCATTGATCCTGCTGGCATTGACCGGACGCGGCATCGACAAGATCATCATCGCGCTGGTGGCGGTGCAGTGGGCCTATTACGCACGCACCGCACGCAGTGCGGCGCTGGTGGAACGGAAGAAGGAATACATCGAAGCCGCGACCGCGCTTGGCCTGTCGCCGTTACGCATCATGTTCCGCCATCTGCTGCCAAATTGCCTGCCGCCGCTGATCGTGGTGGCCGCCCTGCAGGTGGCGTCTGCGATTTCGCTGGAAGCGACCCTGTCTTTCCTCGGCCTCGGCTTGCCGATCACCGAACCCTCGCTTGGCTTGCTGATCGCCAACGGCTTCCAGTACCTGCTGTCCGGAAAATACTGGATCAGCGTGTTTCCCGGCATTGCCCTGCTAGTGACTGTGATGACCATCAACCTGGTGGCGGACCAGTTGCGCGATGTCCTCAATCCGCGCCTGCAGACGCAATAGGATCGATATGGACACGACACTGACAGTCAATAACCTGCAGACCCAGTTTGCCACCCGCGCCGGCCTGGTGAAGGCGGTCGACCAGGTTTCGTTTTCCGTCAAGCGCGGCGAGATCATGGGCCTGGTCGGCGAATCCGGATCCGGGAAATCGATGACAGGTTATTCCATCATGGGCCTGATCGATGCGCCGGGAAAAATCGTCGCCGGTGAAATCCTGCTGCAAGGCCGCGACCTGCGCAGCTTGTCGGCGGAAGCCATGCGCAAGATCCGCGGCAACCGGATCGCCATGATTTTCCAGGATCCGATGATGACATTGAACCCGGTGCTGCGCATCGACACCCAGATGATGGAAGCGGTGCGCGCGCACCAGGACGTCAGCCGGATGGTGGCGCGCGAGATGTCGCGCGAAGCGCTGGTGCGGGTCGGCATTCCGTCGCCGGATGAACGCCTGCAGGCATATCCCCACCAGTTTTCAGGCGGCATGCGGCAACGGGTGGCGATTGCGATTGCCCTGCTCAACCAGCCTGACCTGATTATCTGCGACGAGCCGACCACGGCGCTGGATGTGACGATACAGGGGCAGATCCTGTACGAGATGCAGAAACTGTGCCGCGAATCCGGCACGGCCCTGATCTGGATCACCCACGATCTATCGGTGGTGGCCGGGTTGGCCGATACCGTATCGGTGATGTACGCCGGCCGCATCGTCGAAAGCGGCACGGTGCAGCAAGTGCTGGAACATCCGCGCCATCCTTACACCCACGGCCTGATCGCCTCGGCGCCGTCGCGCAATCCGCGCGGCCAGCCGCTGCAGCAGATCCCCGGCATGACGCCGTCGCTGCTGAACCTGCCGGAAGGCTGCGCATTCCGCACGCGCTGCGCACATGCCACCGTTGAATGCGCGCAGACGCCGCAATTGCGCGAAGTCGAGCAGCGCATGCTGCGCTGCTGGCATCCATTGCGGGATAGCGTGGCGGAGGCCGTGACATGAGCCAGGCCGCAGAAAAAAACATGGGGCAGCCGGCGCCGGCTGCCAACCTGCTGGAACTGCAGGCGGTCAGCAAGCAGTTCGTCAAGACGCTCGACAGCGGGGCCAGGATCGCCAACCTGTTCGGCGCCGGCATGCAGCAGGAAGTGGTGCATGCGGTGGATGAGGTGAGCCTGGGCATCAAGCGCGGCGAGGTGGTCGGGCTGGTCGGCGAATCCGGTTGCGGCAAGTCGACGTTGGGGCGGATGGCGGTCGGCTTGCACAGCCTCACTGCCGGCACGCGGTTATGGAAAGGCCAGTCATTGGAACAGCTGGACGTTGCTGAAAGGCGCAAGAAGCAGCTGGCGATCCAGATGATTTTCCAGGACCCCTACGCCTCGCTCAATCCGCGCATGCGGGTGCAGGACATCGTCGGTGAAGCGCCGCTGGTGCATGGCATGGTCGATGCATCGCAGCAGCGCGACTACGTGGAAAACCTGTTGCAGCGGGTAGGCCTGGACGGCGCCATGCTGCGTCGTTTCCCGCACCAGTTTTCCGGCGGCCAGCGCGCCCGCGTGGGCATTGCGCGCGCACTTGCCGTCAAGCCGGAATTCCTGGTTTGCGACGAGGCGGTGGCGGCGCTGGACGTATCGATCCAGGCCCAGGTGCTGAATCTGTTCATCAAGCTGCGCGACGAGCTGGACCTGACATACTTGTTCATCAGTCATGACCTCGGCGTGGTGCGCCATTTGTCAGACAGGGTGGTGATCATGTATCTTGGGCGTATCGTTGAATCGGCTTCCGCTGATACGGTATTTGCCCGCGCCAATCATCCGTATACCCAGGCGCTGCTGGCATCGGCGCCCAAGCTGGAAGTCCGCCGCACGGAATTTTTTGCGGTAAAGGGAGAAATCCCGTCGCCGCTGCACCCGCCTCCGGGCTGCCATTTCCATCCGCGCTGCCCGCATGCGATGCCGCGCTGTAAAGTAGAAAAGCCGGCCTTGAAAGAAGTCGGCGCCAAACATTTTTCCGCCTGCCATCTCAATGATGGCCTGGCATAGAGGACAGGATATGAACACTACCGGATCGACTCCTTCGGCTGAAGTCATGGCCATGATAGAACGCCTGATTGCATTCCAGACCGTATCGCGCGATTCCAACCTGGGATTGATCGAATGGACTCGCGATTACCTGGCTGGCCTTGGCGTCAAGTCGCGCCTGACCTACGACGCCAGCGGCAAGAAAGCCAACCTGTTTGCAACCCTGGGCGAAGGCCCGAAACCTGGTTTGATCTTGTCCGGCCACACCGACGTGGTGCCGGTCGAAGGCCAGGCCTGGGACAGCGATCCATTCAAGGCGACCATCAAGGACGGCCTGCTGTACGGCCGCGGCTCCGCCGACATGAAAAGCTATATTGCCACGGCCTTGGCGCTGGCGCCGCAATTCCTGGCTGCGAACATGGCGGCGCCCTTGCATTTTGCGCTGTCGTATGACGAAGAAGTGGGCTGCATCGGCGTGCAAGGCTTGATCAAGGATTTGCAGGAGCTGGGGCTGAAGCCGGCGGCCTGCATCGTCGGCGAACCGACCACGATGCAGCCGATCATTGCGCACAAGGGCACGCATCGTTTCCGCTGCTGCGTCCGCGGCCGCGAAGCGCATTCCAGTTACACCACCATGGGCGTCAACGCGATCGAGTATGCGGCGCGCATCATCGTCTACATCCGCCAGATGGCAGACAGGTTTGCCCAGCTGGAAACGCGCGACTACGGTTTCACCGTGCCCTACACCACCATGCAGACCGGCCTGATCCAGGGCGGCCTGGCAGCGAATATCGTGCCCAAGGACTGCAAATTCGACTTCGAGGCGCGCACCATGCCGGGCATCGATGTTGAACGCCTGTACCGGGAAATCCAGGATTTCGCCGCCACGCTGCTGCCTGAAATGCAAAAGGTGGAGCCGAACGCCGCCATCGACTTTGAATGGCTGGCTTCCGCCCCCGGCCTGAACATGCAGGAGAGCGACGCCGTGGTGCAGCTGGCGGCGGCGCTGGCGCGCAACAAGCCCAACGGCGCGGTTTCCTACGGCACCGAGGCCGGCCTGTTCCAGCGCGCGGGCATTCCTACCGTGATCTGCGGCCCCGGCAGCATCGAGCAGGCGCACCGGCCGAACGAGTTCGTGGCGCTGGAGCAGCTGGTGCAATGCGAAGCCTTCATGCTGCGCCTGATGGATCCAGAGATGCAGTTGCCCGCCGCAAAGCAGGCCTAAGCCGTCAAATGCAGCTTGTTTGGGCGGATTTTGCTAAAGTAGCGGATTGAAGCACCTTGGTTCCAATGACATTATGACTACTGCTACCGTCCGTGCCGCTTGCCCGCACGATTGCCCCGATACCTGCGCGCTGCTGGTGACCGTCACCGATGGCGTCGCCACCGAAGTGCGCGGCGATCCGGATCACCCGACCACCGCCGGCGTGCTGTGCACCAAGGTCGCGCGCTATACCGAACGGACTTACCACAAGGACCGCCTGCTGCATCCGCTCAAGCGGGTCGGCAACAAGGGCGAAGGGAAATTCGTACAGATCAGCTGGGACGAAGCGATCACGACGATTGCCGGGCGGCTGGGCCAGATCGCTGCGCGCAATCCGCAAGCCATCCTGCCGTACAGCTACGCCGGCACCATGGGCCTGGTGCAGGGCGAGTCGATGGCGATGCGTTTTTTCAACCGCATCGGCGCTTCGCTGCTGGACCGCACCATCTGCGCCTCGGCCGGCGGCACCGGCTACAAATATACGATAGGCGCCAGGATCGGCACCGATCTCGAACAGTTCCAGAACGCCAGGCTGATCCTGATCTGGGGCGGCAACCCGATTGCTTCCAACCTGCATTTCTGGATGCGCGCGCAGGAAGCCAAGCGGCGCGGCGCCAAGCTGATCGCGATCGATCCCTACCGCTCCCTGAGCGCCGACAAATGCCATCAGCACATCGCCTTGCTGCCTGGGACGGATTCGGCCCTGGCGCTCGGCATGATGCACGTGCTGATCGCGGAAGACTTGCTGGACCATGACTACATCGCGCAATACACGCTGGGTTTCGAGCAGCTGAAACAGCAGGTGTCGAGCTGGACGCCGCAGAAGACTGCCGAAGTGTGCGGCATCAGCGCCGACGAAGTGCTGGGACTGGCGCGCGACTACGGCGGCGCCGCGCTGCGCGGCGAGGCGGCGGCGATTCGCGTCAACTACGGTTTGCAGCGCGTGCACGGCGGCGGCATGGCGGTACGCAACATCACTTGCCTGCCGGCGCTGGTCGGCGCCTGGCGCCATGCGGCAGGCGGCGTGCAGCTGTCGACCTCGGACAGCTTTCCAAAGAATAACCAGTTCCTGCAGCGTCCCGATTTCCTGACCCGGCAAGGACTGGCGCCGCGCACCATCAACATGAGCACCATCGGCGACGATCTGCTGCGCGAAGCATCGCCGGAGTTCGGGCCGAAAATCGAAGCGCTGATCGTGTACAACTCGAATCCGGTAGCCATCGCGCCCGAATCCGGCGCCGTCGCCCGCGGTTTTGCGCGGGAAGATTTGTTCACCGTGGTGCTGGAGCATTTCCAGACCGATACCGCCGACTATGCCGATATCGTGCTGCCGGCGACCACCCAGCTGGAACACGTGGACGCCCACTCGGCATACGGCCACTTGTACATGCTGGCGAATAATGCTGCCATCGCGCCGCTGGGCGAAGCCAAGCCGAATACCGAAATATTCCGCCTGCTGGCGGCACGCATGGGTTTCGACGACGCCTGCTTCCGCGAAAGCGACGATGAAATCGCAGCACAGGCATTCGACCGGAAAAATGAGCGGGCGATCCATTTCGATTGGGACGCCTTGAAACAAAAAGGCTGGCAAAAACTGAACGTGCCGGATGCGCCGTTCGCCAACGGCGGCTTTCCGACGCCGTCCGGCAAATGCGAATTCTATAGCGCGCAAATGCTGAAAGACGGGCTCGATCCGTTGCCGGCTTATATCGCGCCGTATGAATCGCTGGCCAGCAATCCGGAGCTGGCCAGGAAGTACCCGCTGGCGATGATTTCGCCGCCCGCGCGCAATTTCCTCAACTCCAGTTTCGTCAACGTGAAGAGCCTGCGCGACACCGAAGGCGAGCCGCACCTGGACATGCATCCGGCCGACGCCGAAGCAAGAGCCCTGGCCAGCGGCGATACCGTGCGCATCTACAACGACCGCGGCAGTTTCAACGCCAGGCTGAGAGTGACCGACAAGGCGCGGATCGGACTGGTGGTGGGCTTGTCGATCTGGTGGAAAAAAATGGCCAGCGACGGCAAGAACGCCAACGAGGTGACCAGCCAGCGCCTGACCGACATGGGCCGGGCGCCGACCTTCTACGATGTCCTGGTGGAAGTGGAAAAAGCGCTCGCATGAATGCGCGGCTGCCCACGGTCCTGCTGCTCGCCGTGCTGGCAGCCGGTTGCGCCCAGCTTGCCTATTACGGGCAGGCGGCGAACGGCCAGTTCTCCCTGCTGGACCGGGCCCATCCGGTTGACGAATGGCTGGCCGATCCGAGCGTCGATGCCGGCCTCAAGGCCAAGCTCAGGCTCACCAAGCAGATCCGCCGCTTCGCGGTAACCGACCTGGACCTGCCGGACAACCGCAGCTATACCGAATATGCCGACCTGCAGCGGCGCTTCGCCTTGTGGAATGTGATTGCGGCGCCGGCCTTGTCGCTGGAGCCCAAGCAGTGGTGTTTCCCGATTGCCGGCTGCGTCAACTACCGCGGTTATTTCAGCCAGGAAGCGGCGCAGAAGTTTGCCGCCAGCCTGCGCCAGCAAGGCTACGACGTCCAAGTCAGCGGCGTGCCGGCCTACTCCACGCTCGGCTGGTTTAACGACCCGCTGCTGTCGACCTTTATCCGCTATCCCGACGGCGAGCTGGCGCGCCTGGTTTTCCACGAGCTGGCGCACCAGACGGTGTACGCCAAGGACGATACGCAATTCAACGAATCGTTTGCCACCACGGTCGAGCAAGTCGGCGTCGAGCGCTGGCTGGCGGCGGTTGGCAGCCAAAAGACGCGCGACGCCTACGTCCAGTTTGAAGGACGCAAGGAACAGTTCCTGGCGCTTCTGCTGCAGTACCGGCAACGGCTGGCAAGCAACTACGCGAGCGGGCTCAGCGATGCGCAAAAGCTGCAGCAGAAGGCGGCGCTTTTCCTCGCCCTGCAAGCGGATTACCGGGTGCTCAAGGTAAAGTGGGGCGGCTACGCCGGCTACGACCACTGGTTCGCCGAACCGTTGTCGAACGCCCATCTGGCGCTGGTGGCGACCTATTACGACCTGGTGCCCGGTTTCAAGGCTTTGCTGGCCCAGCAGCAGACCCTGAAGAAATTCTATGCAGCGGTCGCCGAACTGGCGGCGCTCAACAAGGAAGAAAGGCATCGCCGGCTGGAAGAGCTGGCAAAATCTCGGCCCACATAATTGCATCTTGGTTACAATGCCAAGATGACATTTAACGCCGACCTGCACCGCAGCACGCTGAAACTGCCGAACCGCCTGGCGCGCAACGGCAACGGGGTATATGACGGTGCGCTGGAAATGAGCGTGCTGGATGCCGGCCCGGAATACGGCCGCGGACCGCGCGACCAGCAGCCCACCATGGTCTTCATCCACGGCTTCGGCGGCCGCGCGGCATACTGGGAATACCAGCTGGAACAGTTCCAGCTTGACTACCGGGTGATTGCGCTCGACCTGCGCGGCCACGGCTACAGCGATGCGCCGACGGCGGCTGAAGGCGCCAGCTACGATGTGCCGGAACTGGTCGCCGACATCGCCGCCGCGCTGGACCAGCTGGAAGTGCCGCAGCGTTTCATCCTGGTGTGCCACTCGTTCGGCGGCGCGCTGTCGGCCTATTTCCTGAAGCAGTTTCCGCAGCGCGTGTCGGCGCTGGTCATGATCGCCTCGGCAGCGCGTTTTCGCCTGCGCCTGGCCGGCCGCATTGTGCTGCGCATGCCGCCGCGCATATTCGATATGGTGCGCAAGCTGATGCCGTATGCCGGCATCACCGCGGCCCGCATTTATCCGCCGTCGCACGTGGTCTACCTGCAAAACCGCAATGCCTTGTTACCGTGGGACGGCAGCGAATACCTGCGCGCGATCGCGGTGCCGACGCTGGTGATCCTCGGCCACCGCGACATCCTGTTCGACGAAGCCGCCTACAAGGAAGTGGCGCGCCTGATCCCTGGCGCGGAAGAGCTGGTGGTGCCGGTATCCGCGCACCAGGTGATGGTAGAGCGGCCCGATGCGGTCAACCGCGCCATCCAGCGCTTCCTGCAGATGCAGTCCGATCCGTCCGAGCTGGCGGAGCGGCGGGCGCGGCAAAAAGCCGAACGGCGCGCCGCCCGCAAGCAGCTTGAGGCGGAACGCCCGTGGCTGAAATTCTACGATGCCCGCACGCCGTACCGCATCAAGATGCCGACCGTGGCTCTGCCGCGCTTGCTGGAAGCGACCGCCAGGCGCTTCGGCAAGACCACGGCGCTGTCTTACCGCGGCGGCAAGATCGACTGGCGCGAACTGGACCGGCAAGCCAACCGGTTTGCCCATGGCTTGCTCGACATGCGCATCAAGCCCGGCGAGCGGGTCTTGCTGGCCTTGCCGAACATGCCGTCTTTGGTGATCGCCTATTTCGGCATCCTCAAGGCCGGCGCTGTCGCGGTGCTCAGCGACGCCGCCACGCCCAAGGAAATCCTGCTGACGCGGATCGCGGATGCCGGCGCCGTCATGCTGGTGACCACCACCGACCGCTATGATGAATTGCGCGACGAACTGCAAGGCGACCGCCGCGCAGCCGGCTTGCGGCGCGTGATATTCGCATCGATGATCGACCACATGGGCTGGCGCGAAAAACTGAAATTCGCCGCCTTGCATCATGTGCAGGAAGGGCATTGGCTGCCCTGGTTCCGCCAGGACAAGCAGCATCGCCGGCATGAGCGGCGCTACCTGAAATTCAAGCAGGTGCTGGGGCGCAGCTCGGTCGCGCCGACCGAGCTGGCGCAGGATGCCGGCGATATCGCGGTGGTGGTTTACACCTACGGCGCCAGCGGCACGCCGCTGCCGGTCGCGCTGTCGCACCGCAACCTGGCGTCGAACGCCTTGCAGCTGCGCCATTGGCTGCCGGAATCGCGGCCGGGCGACGAACGCTTCCTGGCGCAGCAATCCTTGGCCAGCGCCTATGGGCTGACCGGCTTGCTGCACCTTGGCGTTTATCTGGGGGCGACCCTGATCCTGCTGCCGGGGCCGGAGCTGGAGCCCTTGTTAAAGACGGTCAAGAAGATGCGGCCGACCTATTTCCCCACCACGCCGCGCATGGTGCGCGAACTGGCGCACACGCCGGGCATACGGCGTTACGGCCTGGCGTCGATCCGGGTGTGCGCGGTCAGCGGTTCGCCGCTGGCCCAGGAAATCCGCGAAGAATTTGAAAAGCTGACGCGCGGCCGCCTGGTCGAAGCCTATGGCCTTACCGAAGCATCGCCGGCGGTGCTGGCCATGCCGCTGGCGGCGCGGCGCATCCAGGGAGTGGTCGGCATACCGTTGCCGGACACGGAAGTGAAAGTGGTCGACCTGGATACCGGCGCCGAGTTGCCCAGCGATACCCTGGGAGAGTTATGGGTGCGCGGGCCGCAGCTGTTCTCGGGCTACGACCATGGTCCTGCCGGCGCCGCCGGACAGGGCGCATCGGCCTTGAACCTGATTGCCAGGAAGATAAGCAAGGAACGCCTGCACGACGGCTGGCTGGCCACCGGCGATGTCGCCAGCATCGACGAAGACGGTTTTGTTTCCATCATCGACCGCAAGAGTAATATGGGGATACGGGGCGGGCAGCGCGTGTTTCCGCGGCAGATCGAAGAGGTCCTGTTCGAGCATCCCGCGGTGGCGGTTGCCCATGTGAAATGGAGTCCGGACGAGGAGGGCGTCCAGCACCTGCGGGCCGAGGTTCTGTTGCATCACAACATGAAGCTTGGCGCCGATGATTTGCTCAAATATGCATCAAAACGCTTGCATGCCAGCGCTTTGCCCGATAGCATCGCGGTAGAACAAAAAAATACAACCGTGCTTTTTTAGCGGGTCACCAGTGTTATCCCCTATCGGCGTGTTTTCTTCCATTGAAACAAGCCAAAAAAACAATGCATTTATAACAAGCAGAGACTAAAGGCAGAACATGGATAAATTTTGGCTCAAATCGTATCCTGAAGGCGTAGCTCCCGAGATTGACTACTCCCAGTACCAGTCGCTGGCGCAGCTGCTGGAAGAGGCGTTCCAGAAATACGCGCCGCGCAACGCCTACGCCTGCATGGGCAAATACCTGACGTATGCCGAGGTTGACCAGCTGTCCCGCAAGGTCGGCGCCTGGCTGCAGGGCAAGGGCCTGGAAAAGGGCGCGCGGGTCGCCATCATGATGCCTAACGTGCTGCAATATCCGGTGGCGATCGCCGCCATCCTGCGCGCCGGTTATGTCGTGGTCAATGTCAATCCTTTGTACACGCCGCGCGAGCTCGAGCATCAGCTGAACGATTCGGGCGCGGAAGCCATCTTCATCCTCGAAAATTTCGCCACTACCTTGCAGCAGGTCGTCGCCCGCACCAAGGTCAAGCATGTGGTGGTCGCCAGCATGGGCGACCTGATGGGCGTCAAGGGCCTGGTGGTCAACCTGGTGGTGCGCCACGTCAAGAAAATGGTGCCGAGTTTTTCCCTGCCTGGTTCGGTGCCGTTCAACAGCGTCTTGTCGCAGGCGTCTTCGCTGCAGCTGAAGCCGGTGACGCTGACGCCGGACGACATCGCCTTCCTGCAATACACGGGCGGCACTACCGGCGTCTCCAAGGGAGCGACGCTGTCGCATCGCAACGTGGTGGCCAACGTGCTGCAGGCTGAAGCCTGGCTGACTCCCGGCTTGACCAACGGCCCGAAAATCGAACAGCTGGTGTTTGTCTGCGCCTTGCCGCTGTACCATATCTTCGCGTTGACGGTGTGCGGCATGCTCGGCATGCGCGAGGGCGCCCTGAACCTGCTGATCCCGAATCCGCGCGACATCGCCGGTTTGATCAAGGAAATGTCGAAATACCAGATCAACACATTCCCGGCAGTCAATACGCTGTACAACGCCTTGCTGAACCATCCCGATTTCGCCAAGCTGGATTTTTCCGGCTACCGGGTCTGCGTCGGCGGCGGCATGGCGGTGCAAAAAGCGGTGGCGGACAAGTGGAAAGAAATCACCGGCTGCCCGATCATCGAAGGTTACGGCTTGTCGGAAACGTCGCCTATCGCTTGCGCCAATCCATGCGACATCAAGGAATACAGCGGCACCATCGGCTTGCCTTTGCCGTCGACTGAAATCGCTATCCTGGACGACGCCGGCAATCCGGTCGCCCTGGGCCAGCCTGGCGAAATCGCGATCCGCGGCCCGCAGGTCATGCGCGGCTATTGGAACCGCGACGACGAAACCGCCAAGGTCATGACCGCCGACGGCTTTTTCAAGTCCGGCGATATCGGCGTCATGGACGAACGCGGCTACACCAAGATCGTCGACCGCAAGAAAGACATGATCCTGGTGTCCGGCTTCAATGTGTATCCGAACGAGGTCGAAGGCGTGGTAGTGCAGCATCCAGGCGTACTGGAATGCGCTTGCGTCGGCGTGCCGGACGAACATGCCGGCGAAGTGGTGAAGATTTTTGTGGTGCGCAAGGATCCGTCGCTGACCGCGGAACAGCTGATGGCCTATTGCCGTGAACAGCTGACCGGCTACAAGCGGCCGAAATACATCGAGTTCCGTACCGACTTGCCGAAGACTAACGTCGGCAAGATCCTGCGGCGCGAGCTGCGCGACGAAAAACCGGCCGAGCAAAAACAAGCGGCCTGAGATTTGGAATAAGTGGCGTCTTGCCGGAGGCCACGGTTCTAAAGTGAAAACCCCGGATGTGCGAGAAGCGCATCCGGGGTTTGTTTTTTTGGAACAGGCGGCGATGGGGCGTGCCTTCAGTCTCCGCTTACCACTCGGCGAAGCTGCCGTCCTTATGGCGCCAGATCGGATTGCGCCAGCGATGGCCGACGGCGGCCCGTTCCTTGACATATTCCTCATTGATTTCGATGCCCAGTCCCGGCCCTTGGGGAATGGTCACATAGCCTTTGTCGTAGGCAAAGACTTCAGGGTTCTTCACGTAGTCGAGCAAGTCGTTGCTCTTGTTGTAGTGGATCCCCAGGCTCTGTTCCTGGATGAACGCGTTATACGACACCGCGTCCACCTGCAGGCAGGCGGCCAGGGCAATCGGGCCGAGCGGGCAGTGCAGCGCCACGGCGACGTCATAGGCTTCGGCCATGGTGGCGATCTTGCGCGTTTCGGTGATGCCGCCGGCGTGCGAGACATCAGGCTGGATGATATCGACATAACCTTCGCTCAGGACGCGCTTGAAATCCCAGCGTGAATACAGCCGTTCGCCCAGCGCGATCGGGGTGCTGGTCAGCGGCGCCAGTTCTTTCAGCGCTTCGTAGTTTTCGCTGAGCACGGGCTCTTCGATAAACATCAGCTTGTAAGGCTCCAGCTCCTTGATCAGGATCTTCGCCATCGGCTTGTGCACGCGGCCGTGGAAATCGACGCCGATGCCGATGTGCGGACCGACCGCCGCGCGCACCGCGGCGACGTTGGCCAATGTCGCTTCCACTTTTTCATAGGAATCGACGAATTGCAATTCTTCGGTGCCATTCATCTTCACCGCGGTGAAGCCGCGCGCCACGGCGTCCTTGGCTGCCGCCGCGGTGTCGGCCGGGCGGTCGCCGCCGATCCAAGAATAGACGCGGATGCTGTCGCGCACCGGGCCGCCCAGCAACTGGCTGACCGAGACGCCGAGCGCCTTGCCCTTGATATCCCACAGCGCCTGGTCGATGCCGGCCAGGGCACTCATGTGGATGGCGCCGCCGCGGTAGAAGCCGCCGCGGTACAGCACGGTCCAATGGTCCTCGATATGGCGCGGATCCTTGCCGATCAGGTAGTCCGACAGTTCTTCGACGGCCGCCGCCACGCTATGCACGCGGCCTTCGACCACCGGTTCGCCCCAGCCGACCACGCCTTCGTCGGTTTCTATCTTCAGGAAACACCAACGCGGCGGTACGATGTAAGTGGTCAGTTTGGTAATCTTCATTAATATCGTCTCCTGTTCAATTTTTTATTTCCGGCGTTTGCGATGTTGCCGAAGCCGCTTGTATCGCGCACCATGCCGCGACAAACCTGTTGCCGTTCTGGCCGACCTGCTCGGCGCTCAGGCCCGGTTTGTACAGCGCCGACCCCAGGCCGAATCCGGAAGCGCCGGCGCTGGCAAATGTTGCCAGATTTTCCGGCGTGATGCCGCCTACCGGCAATAACGCTACTTCGCGCGGGATCACCGCGCGCCATGCCTTGACTACATTCGGTCCCAGCTGCTCGGCGGGGAACATTTTCAAGACGTCGGCGCCGGCAGCCAGCGCGGCGAATGCTTCAGTTACCGTGGCGACGCCCGGCGCGCAAGCCAGTCCGGCCTGCTTGGCGGCAGCGATCACCGCCGGGTCGCTGTGCGGCATGACGATGATCTCGCCGCCGGCGCGCTTGACTTCCGCCACCTGGCCGGTGCGCAAGACGGTGCCGGCGCCGACCACGCAATCGGCCGGCAAGGCGTTGCGCAAGATGTGGATGCTGTCGAAGGGCTGGGGCGAATTGAGCGGCACTTCAATGATCCTGAAGCCGGCTTCGTAGAGTTTCACGCCGATCGCCGCCACTTCATGCGGCTCGACGCCGCGCAGGATGGCGATCAGCCCGCATTGTTTCATTGCATTTATCAACATGGTGGTTTCCCGATATTCTCGCTGCTAAGCATGTTTCAATAATCCCGCCGTCAGCGCCAGCTGCCACAGGCCGCGTTCGGTGGCTTCGGCCGCCACCTCGACTGCGCCAAAGCCATAGGCGTGCAGCACTTGCGTATAACGTGCGCACAAGCCGGCTTCGCCGACCAGCATCACTTGGGAAGGCTGCCGTCCCCGGCTCCGCAGCATGGCTTGCAATGCTGCGATTTCATGGCCGATCAGCAGTCCCGACAGGTATTCGCGCTGGCCGGGACCGTCCAGCACCCCGGTCAGCCCCAGCGTGCGCGTACTGAATATGGTCGACAATACGCCAGCCTGGCCGGCCGCGGTTTGCGCCACCAGGGCGCCGCGCTCGAAGGCACGCTGTCCGGCTTCCGCATCGCCGCCGTCGACCTGCATGCCGCGTCCAAGAATGGTATGCCCAGACAAGGCGGCAAAAACTTCGCCGGTCATGAACGTATCAAAATGCGCCAGCTGGCTTTGCGCGCCCGAGCGCCGTATCTGTACCCACTTGGAATGCGTGCCGGGCAGGCCGACCAGGATATCCTGGTCGGAGGCGCCGGATTTGTCGTTGCCGGCAAGGGCATTGAGCACGCCGACCACCTGGGTCTCCTCGCCGCGCATGACATTCGGCAGCATGGAATTTTCGATCAGGCCCGGCACCAGGTGAATCAGCTGTCCGTGGCGATTGCGCAGCGTGCTCAAACTGCCGCCGATGCGGTCGACGGCAATCGGCACCTCCAGGTACGGAACTTCGCGCCATCCCTGGCGGCTGCCGACCATGCCGGCTGCGATCACCGGCGTACCTGGAGCTGCGCGCAGCCAATCGCCGCAGGCTTGCTCGAAAGCGGCTTCGAAACCGCTTTCGCCGTCGCCGCCGGTTTGCGGCAATTGCATTACGCCGCAGGGGAGGGCGCGCAATTCCAGCGTCTGGCCATGCGCTCCGAGCCGGTAGGCGCGTAGCGATGAAGTCCCCCAGTCGAGGGCGATCAAGTGCGTTGGATGCGGTGCAGGCGGCATGGGTCGGTTAACTTCAAAAATTGCGGGCAGGGACTGAGCATCCCGCGATGTGGCGTACTTTATTCCTGTCGCAATTTTCTGTCAATATATGATATTATGTACCAACATATGGGATGTAGGTTATTTTTTGACAGGTTCCAATCATGCGCAAATTACAGGACTCGGCAGAGTTGCATGGCCACGCGGGCGAGCAGGCCGCCGCACCGACGGGCACCCAGACCCTGACGCGCGGGCTGGCCGTATTGCAGGCGGTAGCCGGCGGCGCGCGCGATCTGAAGCAGATTGCGCAGATGCTGGGCACCACCCGCAGCACTACCCACAGGCTGGCGAACTGCCTGGTGCAGGAGCGCTATCTGCGCTTTACGCCGAACGCGGGTTATGTGCTGGGGCCCAAATTGATTGAACTGGGTTTCCAGGCGCGCGAAGAAGTCTCGCTGAGCATAGTGGCGCGGCCCTACCTGGAGCAGCTGGCCGAACAATCGGGCGACACCATCCACCTGGCGCTGCAGGACGGCGACGACGTGCTTTACCTGGACAAGATTCCTGGCAAGAAGGGGCTGGAAATGCGTTCGCGCGTGGGGCACCGGATGCCGATCGCCACTACCGGCGTCGGCAAGGCATTGATGCTGGGCATGGACGAAGAGGAGTGGAAGAGCCTGTACCAGAAGCGCAGCACAGCTGCCGCCAGCCATGCTGCCGGCTTGTTGCCGAAGCGGAGCTGGACCGAGTTTCGCGACCAGATGCGCGAATACGTCAAAGGCGGTTACGCCTTCGACCTGGAAGACAACGAGCCGTCGATACGCTGCGTGGCGGCGCCGATCTACGACGCTACCCACGCGATCGTCGCCGCCATCAGTGTTTCCAGCACGCTGCCTTATATGCCGCTGGAGCGGATGCAGTCATTGATCGCTGTCGTGCAGGCCGCGGCGGCCGGCATTTCCAGCGAGCTTGGCTCAAGCAAGGAAGCGAGTCAGGAAGCGAGCGGCGGCAGCTGACGCGGCTTGCGCTGCGCATCCGTGGCGACATAGGTCAGCGTCGCTTCCGTCACCTTCACGACTTCTGTCTGCAGCCGGTTGCGTTCGGCATACACCTCGACGTTGACGGTGATCGAGGTATTGCCGACCTTGACGATCACGGCATAAAACGACAGCAGGTCGCCGACAAACACCGGCTGCTTGAACAGGAAGGAGTTCACGGCAATCGTGGCGACCCGGCCGTTGGCGCGGCGCGTGGCCGGCAGCGAGCCGGCAATGTCGACCTGTGCCATGATCCAGCCGCCGAAGACGTCGCCGTGCACGTTGGCGTCGGATGGCATCGGCATCACCCGCAGCTGCGGCATGGTGTCGGGTGGCAATTGATTGTTGTTTTGATCAGTCATCGGTTATTTCCCCTGAGAGCTACAATTGGTTTTGTATCCGTAGCTTAAACCATTCTTTAAGATTGTCACCCTATGCGCCACCATTCTTCGACGTCGCCAGAGCCCGCCGCAGCCGCCGCCAGCGGCCAGCCAAAGCGCAGCGACTGGGCTACGCTCAAGACCTTGCTGCCCTATCTCTGGACCTACAAGTGGCGCGTCTCGCTGGCGCTGCTGTTCATGCTGGGCGCCAAGCTGGCCAATGTCGGCGTGCCGCTGGTGCTGAAGAAGCTGGTCGACAGCATGACCATCACGGCCAGCCATCCGCAGGCGATGCTGGTGCTGCCGCTGGGAATACTGGTGGCTTACGGCGCGCTGCGCCTGAGCACCACCTTGTTCACGGAATTGCGCGAGTTCGTGTTTGCCCGCGTGACGCAGCGCGCGGTGCGCACCATCGCCCTGCAGGTGTTCCGCCACCTGCATTCGCTGTCGCTGCGCTTTCACCTGAACCGCCAGACCGGCGGCATGACGCGCGACATCGAGCGCGGTACGCGCGGCATTTCGTCGCTGGTGTCGTACGCGCTGTTCAGCATCTTGCCGACCTTGATCGAAATCTCGCTGGTGCTCGGTTACCTGGTGCTGCACTACGACATCTGGTTCGCCGGCATCACCGTGGTGGCGCTGGTCAGCTACATCTTTTTTACGGTGACCGTGACCGAATGGCGCACCCATTTCCGGCGCACCATGAATACGCTCGATTCGAGCGCCAACACCAAAGCCATCGATTCGCTGATCAACTACGAAACCGTCAAGTATTTCGGCAATGAGGAATACGAAGCGCGGCGCTACGACGACGGCCTGATGCGTTATGAAACCGCCGCGGTGAAATCGCAGACCTCGCTGTCCTTGCTGAATACCGGCCAGTCGCTGATCATCGCCATCGCGGTGACGCTGATCCTGTGGCGCGCCACGCAGGGCGTGATCGACGGCAAGATGACGCTGGGCGACCTGGTGCTGGTCAATTCCTTCATGATCCAGCTGTACATCCCGCTCAATTTCCTCGGCGTCATCTATCGCGAAATCAAGCAAAGCCTGGCCGACATGGAAAGGCTGTTCCATCTGCTCGACGAGAACCGCGAGATCGCCGACGCCGCGGAGGCGCGGCCGCTGCTGACCGGCGGCGCGCAGGTGCGTTTTGCGCATGTCGATTTCAGCTACGAGAGCAAGCGCCAGATCTTGTTCGACGTCGATTTCACGATAGCCGCCGGCACTACCACCGCGGTAGTCGGCCATAGCGGTTCCGGCAAGTCGACCTTGTCGCGGCTGCTGTTCCGTTTTTACGATATCAACGCCGGCCGCATCACGATCGACGGCCAGGATTTGCGCGACATCACACAGGCTTCGCTACGCCAGGCGATCGGCATCGTGCCGCAGGACACCGTGCTGTTCAACGACAGCATCGAGTACAACATCGCTTATGGCAAGCCGGGCGCCAGCAAGGCGGAAATCATCGCGGTCGCCAAGGCAGCGCATATCCATGATTTCATCGAATCGCTGCCGGACGGCTACGATTCGATGGTGGGCGAGCGCGGCTTGAAATTGTCGGGCGGAGAAAAGCAGCGGGTGGCGATCGCCCGCACCTTGCTGAAAAATCCCGCAGTGCTGATTTTCGACGAGGCCACTTCGGCGCTCGATTCGAAATCAGAGCAGGCGATCCAGGCGCAGCTGAAAGAAATCGCCAAGGACCGCACTACGCTGGTGATCGCCCATCGCTTGTCGACCATTGCCGATGCGGCGCAGATCCTGGTGCTGGACCACGGCCACATCATTGAGCGCGGCACGCATGCGCAGCTGCTGGCGGCGGATGGCGCATATGCGCAGATGTGGCAGCGCCAGCAGGCGCATCCGGACGAGGTGGAAAGCCCGTCGCCGGAAGCCGGCGACGGCTACCCTGAAAACGTGGTGCGCATGGTGTAGGAGTACAACGCTCATGCAGATTGTCGGCCGCGGGTGCGCCAATTTCCTATGCCGCCACTGCCGACTCGCGTTACGATAGCGGCATGGAAAGCAAATGGTTAGAAGACTTCATTTCGTTGGCGGAAACCCATAGTTTCAGCCGCTCTGCAGAATTGCGTCATGTCACGCAGCCGGCCTTCTCGCGCCGCATCCAGTCGCTGGAGGCATGGCTGGGCGCCGACCTGATCGACCGCACCTCCTATCCGACGCGGCTGACGGCGGCCGGCGAGGTCTTTTACGAGCAGGCGCTGGAGATGCTGGGCCAGATCAACAACGCCCGTGCGCTGATGCGCGGCAAGCGCCCGACAGCATTGAGCACGGTCGATTTTGCCGTGCCGCATACCTTGTCGCTGACCTATGTGCCGCGCTGGATCCGTTTGCTGGAAGGCGGCTTCGGCCCGCTCAATACGCGCCTGCTGGCCTTGAATGTGCATGACGCCGTGATGGCCATGGTGGATGGCGGCTGCGACCTGCTGCTGTGCTATCACCATCCGCGCCAGCCGGTGCAGCTCGACACCGGCCGCTACGACCTGATCACCTTGGGCAGCGAGGTGCTGCGCGCCTATGCCCATTGCAACAAGGCCGGGGTGCCGGATTATGTCTTTCCCGGCAGCGCCAGCGCGCCTTTGCCGTTCTTGTCCTATACCAGCAACGCCTACCTCGGGCGCATGGTGGAGCTGATCCTGGCCGACGCCAAGAAGCCGCTTTACCTGGAAAAACGCTATGAGACGGATATGGCGGAAGGCTTGAAAATGATGGCGCTGGAAGGACACGGCGTGGCGTTCCTGCCGGAGTCCGCGGTAACCCGCGAAGTCAAGTTGAAACAGCTGGCCAGCGTCGACCACAACGCGCCGGAATGGGAAGCCACCATGGAAATCCGCCTGTACCGTGAACGTCCTACCGTGCAAAGGCCGGGCAAGCCGGTGGTCGCGCGGCTGTGGGCTTACCTGCTGCAACAGCAGGAAAACGCCGCCAAGGAAGCAGCCAAAAACGCCAAACGCAAAACGCCGGCGGCGCTCGCATAAAACCCGGAACCGCCAGGTTCCTGGCGCCGGAAGCCGCGTGAAAATCATGTTGCCACAAGGTAATTGTATTTTTTGATATCAATGCAAAAAATGCATAGTTACATGCGCACAAAGCATTGGCTTTGCCCCATGCCGTTGTCCTACGATTCGCCACTAGATCGATTTCGCCCCCGCTGTCAGTACCCCTGTCGTCCTTATCCAGGGGGCCGGTCTGCAACTTCCAGGAGCGCGCAAAAATATGACTATCAAGCACGAAGTTCCATCCTATCTCTCGCAACATGGCATCGGCCCATGGGGCGACTATCTCGAACAAATCGATCGCGTAACACCTTATCTCGGCAATCTGGCCCGCTGGGTCGAAACCATGAAGCGTCCGAAGCGGATGCTGATCGTCGACGTCCCAATCGAGCGCGATGACGGCACCATTGCCCACTTCGAAGGCTATCGCGTGCAGCACAACACCTCGCGCGGCCCAGGCAAGGGCGGCGTGCGTTTCCACCAGGACGTGACCCTGTCCGAAGTGATGGCCCTGTCGGCCTGGATGACGGTCAAGAACGCCGCCGTCAACGTGCCGTACGGCGGCGCCAAGGGCGGTATCCGGGTTGACCCGAAGACCTTGTCGCAAGGCGAACTGCAACGCATGACGCGCCGCTATACCAGCGAGATCGGCATCATCATCGGCCCTAACAAGGATATCCCGGCGCCGGACGTCAACACCAACGAACAAATCATGGCCTGGATGATGGATACCTATTCCATGAACCAGGGCAGCACCGCATCGGGCGTCGTCACCGGCAAGCCGATTTCACTGGGCGGCAGCCTTGGACGGCGCGAAGCCACCGGCCGCGGCGTGTTCGTGGTGGGTTGCGAAGCAGCGGTCAAGCGCGGCCTGGACATCCACGGCGCCAAGGTTGCGGTGCAGGGTTTCGGTAACGTCGGCGGCATTGCCGCGCGCCTGTTCTCGGAAGCCGGCGCAAAAGTGGTGGCGGTGCAAGACCATATCTCGACCGTGGTGCGTTCCAGCGGCCTGGACGTGGCGGCGCTGCAAGCCCACGTCAATGAAACCGGCAGCGTTGCCGGTTTCAAGGGCGGCGAAGAAATCAGCGACCGTGCGCAGTTTTGGGCTGTCGATTGCGATATTTTGGTGCCTGCTGCTTTGGAGCAACAAATCACCGTGGAGAATGCGCCGACCATCCGCGCCAAGATCATCCTGGAAGGCGCCAACGGTCCGACCAGCCCGGCTGCGGACGACATCCTGCATGAAAAGGGCGTGCTGGTAGTGCCCGATGTGATCGCCAATGCCGGCGGTGTGACGGTGAGTTATTTCGAGTGGGTGCAGGATTTCTCCAGCTTCTTCTGGACCGAAGATGAAATCAACCTGCGCCTGACCCGCATCATGCGCGAAGCGTTTACCGCGGTCTGGCAGCTGGCTGAAGAGAAGAAAGTATCGCTGCGCACCGCTGCATTTATCGTTGCCTGTACCCGTGTCCTGCAAGCGCGTGAAATGCGTGGTTTGTATCCTTGATTGATGTTGCGTTATAGTCGGGATGTTTTGCGCGCGCTCAAGCTGCTGGCCGGCTGAGCGCGTGTCATCTGGCCCTGGGCGTATCCGGGGACTTGTCTGCAAAAGAGCGACGCTATAGCAGTCGCCGCCGACAAGCAAACAGCTGGCTTGAATATTGCATTAAGCATATTCATTGCATAAAAACATTATCGACAGCGCACATCAAGGGGAGAGCAGCGTGGGAATCAAGGACGGTAAGGGCGGCCAGGGCAGCAATGCGGCCGCGCGGTGCAATGCAGGTCTGGGAGTTGTGTTAGCGGTAACGTTGAGTATCGCAGCGGCAGCCGCGCATGCGGAAGATGTGCTGGCGAAAATCCGCGACAGCAAGACCATCACGATCGGTTACCGGGAAGCGTCGTTCCCGTTTTCTTTTGTGGACCAGGATAAAAAACCGGTTGGCTATGCGGTCGACCTGTGCCTCAAGATAGCCGACGCGGTGAAGCAGCAATTGAAACTGCAGCAATTGAATATCGCGTATGTTCCAGTGACGTCATCTAATCGCATTGACATGATCGCAAGCGGAAAAATCGACCTGGAGTGCGGGTCAACCACCAACAATGCAGAGCGGCGCAAGCAGGTCAGCTTTACCATTGCGCATTTCATGGCGTCGTCGCGGATGCTGGTGCGGACCGAGGACAAGATCAAGAACTGGCCGGACCTGCGCGACAAGAAGGTGGTGACGACCAAGGGTACGACCAGCGTCAAATCCCTGGTCGACCGGGGCCAGGTCCGCTCCCTGAACATGACCATACTGGAAGGACGCGACCACAACGAATCGTTCAAGATGGTGGAAGACAAAGCGGCCGATGCATTTGTGATGGATGACGTGCTGCTGTACGGATTGAAGGCTACCGCCAAGGATCCCGCAGCGTACGCGATTGTCGGCGAGCCTTTGACAACCGAACCTTACGCTATCATGTTGCCGAAAGGCGACACAAACTACAAGGCTGTGGTCGACCGTGAAATGGGCCGCATTATCCACGATGGCGAAATCAACAAGCTGTACACCAAGTGGTTCCTGAGTCCGATTCCGGCAAAAAATAATCTCGTGCTGAACATGCCCATGGGCTATCTTTTCAGGGAGTCTTTACGTTTCCCGTCGGACCAGGTTGGCAACTGAAAGTAATCAGAATTGACTGTAATTTTTAATTTATGCAAAGGTGGGGACAGGCATTTTCGGAGGAGAAGTAAGAATAATAAATAAGCATGAGTTTAAGTCTGCTGCTGAGGCAGTGAGTTTGTTAAACTATACAGATAATTTTTTTACGGGAGTTGTTATGATGTCATCGAAATTAGTTGTCGCTTTGGTTGGCTTGGGAGTAATGGTTGGCTCCGTACAAGCGCAAGAACTGACCGGAACACTCAAGAAAATCAAGGATACCGGCACCATCACCCTGGGCGTGCGCGATTCGTCCATTCCATTCTCTTACCTTGATGACAAACAATCGTATCAGGGTTACTCGATCGACTTGTGCCTGAAAGCTGCGACCGCCGTTCAGAAACAGCTCGGCATGACTGCCTTGAACGTCAAGATGGTTCCAGTGACTTCGGCGACCCGCATCCCGCTGATCTCGAACGGCACCATCGACCTGTCCTGCGATTCCGCCACCAACAATGCAGAGCGTCAAAAGGTTGTTTCCTTTGCGCCGACCATGTACGTGACCGCGAACCGTATCCTGGCCAAGAAATCGTCCAACATCAAGACGCTGGACGACCTCAAGGGCAAGACCATCGTTTCCACTTCCGGCACGTCGAACCTGAAGCAAGTCACGATCCTCAATGGCGAGCGCAGCCTCGGCATGAACATCCTGGCCGCCAAAGACCATGCTGAAGCGTTCCTGATGGTGGAAACCGGCCGCGCTACAGCGTTTGTCATGGACGACATCCTGCTGGCGTCGCTGGCGGCAAGCTCCAGAGCGCCCGCCGACTACGAAATCACCAAGGAAGCCTTGTCGGTTGAGCCGTACGGCATTATCGAACGCAAGGACGACCTGCCCTTCAAGAAAGCGGTCGATACTGCGCTGAGCAATGTCTACACCTCGGGCCAGATCAACGACATCTACGCAAAATGGTTCCTGAAGCCGATTCCGCCGAAGGGCATCAACCTGAACGTGCCAGTCAGCCCAGAGCTGAAGGCTGCGTTCGCCAAGCCAACCGATTCGGGTGATCCGGCTGCCTATGCTGCCGTCCCTGAAGCACAAAAGCAATCGCTGAAGATGAAGAAAAAATAAGATAGGCGATAAGAACGGAACGGGAGGCGCAAGCCTCCCGTTTTGTTTCTGAAATTGAATTGCTGCGCCGCACAATCGGCGCTTGCCGACGGCTGGCGCAGCAATGGAGATTTGAGTAATAGAGGGGACTTAATATGCATTACAACTGGAACTGGGGCATCTTCTGGCAAGAGTCTCCCGACGGTGTCAGCACTTACATGGACACCTTGCTGGCCGGCCTGAAGTGGACGCTTGCGCTGTCCGCATCGGCCTGGATCATGGCATTGATCATCGGTACGGTGATCGGTACGATCCGTACCATGCCGAACAAATGGGCAGTACGCGTAGCCAACGGCTATGTTGAATTATTCCGCAACATCCCGCTGATCGTGCAGATGTTTCTCTGGTATTTCGTGATGCCGGAAATCGTCCCTGCGAGCATCGGCGGCTGGCTCAAGAGCCTGCCGAACGCATCATTCATCACCGCCTTCCTGGCGCTGGGTTTTTTTACGTCGTCGCGGATTGCCGTACAAGTCTCCGCTGGCATTAATGCATTGCCCCGTGGCCAAAAGCTGGCGGGTACTGCACTTGGTCTGACGTTGCCACAAACATATCGCTACGTTTTGCTGCCGATGTCGTTCCGGATCATCATCCCGTCCCTGACCAACGAATTCGCAGCAATCATCAAGAACAGCTCGGTCGCACTGACGATCGGCCTGGTGGAACTGACCGCCGCTACTTATTCGATGCGTGAATTTACCTTCCAGACTTTCGAAGCCCTCACCGGCGCTACCGTGATCTACGTGATCATCTCGGCGATTGCCTTGCTGCTGGCGCGCTGGCTTGAAAAAGCGATTGCGATTCCAGGTTTCATTGCTGCCGGCAGCGCTAATACGGGAGGTCATTAATCATGTTTTCGAATTTCGATTTTGACGTCATCCAGCGCTCCTGGCTCTACCTGTTCACCACCGGCATGAAGTTCACGCTGACGCTGACCTTGGTGGCGATGATAGGCGGCATCCTGTTCGGCACCGTGCTGGCCATGATGCGCCTGTCGCACAACAAGACGATTTCACTGGTCGCCACCAGCTACGTCAACCTGATTCGCTCGGTGCCGCTGGTGCTGGTGATTTTCTGGTTCTACTTCCTGGTGCCGTACATCGGCGCCTGGATTATCGGCGCATCGCAGCCGGTGCAGGTCGGCGCATTCTCGTCGGCATTGATCACGTTCATCTTGTTTGAAGCAGCTTATTATTGCGAAATCATGCGTTCCGGGATCCAGTCGATCCCGCGCGGCCAGGTTTCTGCCGGCTACGCGCTGGGCATGAATTACTGGCAGATGATGGGCAATGTGGTGCTGCCGCAAGCGTTCCGCAACATGATCCCGATCCTGCTGACCCAGACCATCGTCTTGTTCCAGGACGTTTCGCTGGTCTATGTGCTGGGCTCGGTGCCGGATTTCGTTACTGTCGCATCCAAGATCGCGCAGCGCGACGGCCGCCTGGTGGAGATGTACATGTTTGTCGCCGTGGTGTACTTCGTGATGAGCTTCGGTTTGTCGTCGCTGGTCAAGAAGCTGCAGCAAAGGGTTGCGATTATTCGATAATTGTTCGATAAGATCCAGGCCCGATCCAAGGAAGGATTGGGCCTGGACTGCAAAACAGAATTCAGGAATTAGGAGAAATACTCATGATTAAGCTTAACAACGTCAGCAAATGGTACGGCCAATTTCAAGTCCTGACCGATTGCACCACGCAAGTGGCCAAAGGCGACGTGGTGGTGGTGTGCGGGCCGTCGGGTTCCGGTAAGTCGACGCTGATCAAGACCGTCAACGGCCTGGAGCCGTTCCAGAAGGGCGAGATCACGGTCGACGGCGTTTCGGTCGGCGATCCCAAGACCAACCTGTCGAAACTGCGCGCGCGCATCGGCATGGTGTTCCAGAACTTCGAACTGTTCCCGCACATGTCGATCCGCGAGAACCTGACCATCGGCCAGGTCAAGGTGCTGGGCCGCAGCCAGGACGAAGCCAATGAAAAAGGCTTGAAGTACCTGGACCGCGTAGGCCTGATCGCACAGAAAGACAAGTTCCCTGGCCAGCTGTCCGGCGGCCAGCAGCAGCGCGTGGCGATTGCCCGTGCGTTGTCGATGGATCCGATTGCGATGCTGTTCGACGAACCGACTTCAGCGCTCGATCCGGAAATGATCAATGAAGTGCTGGACGTGATGGTCGGCCTGGCGCAAGAAGGCATGACCATGATGGTGGTGACGCATGAAATGGGCTTCGCCAAGAAGGTCGCCAACCGTGTGGTGTTCATGGACAAGGGCCTGGTAGTGGAAGACTGCACCAAGGACGAGTTCTTTGGCGCGCCGCGTTCCGACCGCGCCCGCGATTTCCTGGCCAAGATCATTCACTGACCGCTGCGTTTTGCGCGAGGCAAGAAGCCGCTCCGGAGCCTATCCGGGCGGCTTTTTTGTTGCCTGGTTGTCGGGCGCGGAAGGGCAGGCCGGGAGCATCCGGCGCGGCGCCGCCTCCGGCCTGCGGTAAAATGACGGTCATCCGAACCCCCGCCGCACCATGCTAGCCACCAAACCTTACCTGCGCAGCCTGAAACTCAATCCCGAGCTGGCGATCGATTTTGATGCGTATCCCTTCAGCATCCCGGCCGTGCGCGAACTGGAGCAGATCGATTTTCATCCTGACGTCACGTTCCTGGTCGGTGAAAACGGCGCAGGCAAATCGACCTTGCTGGAAGCGATCGCGGTTGCCTGGGGGTTTAATGCGGAAGGCGGCACCAGGAATGCAAATTTCTCGACCGCGCAAGCGCATTCCGACCTGCACCGTTACATACGGACAGTGAAGAGCTTCAAGCGGCCCAGGACCGGCTATTTTTTGCGCGCCGAAAGTTTCTTCAACCTCGCCACCTACGAGGAAAACATGGATGATGGGCAGCATCCGTCCTATGGCGACAAAGGTCTGCACCGGCAATCGCATGGGGAGTCTTTCCTGGCGCTGCTGCAAAACAAGTTCCAGCCCGACGGTTTTTACATGCTGGATGAACCGGAAGCCGCGTTATCGCCCAACCGCCAGCTGGCGGCGCTGGCGATTATCCACAAGCTGGCGCAAAATCGCAGCCAGTTCATCATCGCCACCCATTCGCCTATCCTGCTGGCTTATCCGCACGCCAGGATTTACCTGCTGGACCAGAGCGGCCTGGCCGAGACCCGCTACGAAGATACCGAACACTATACGACCACGCGCCATTTCCTGAACAATCCGGCAGCCATGCTGGAGCGACTTTTTGCAGAAGAGAATGAACATGACTGATGCCTTGACCGATACACTGACCATCACCCGCCCCGACGACTGGCACTTGCACCTGCGCGACGGCGTGGCGCTGGCTGCCGTCTTGCCGCATAGTGCGCGCCAGTTCGCCCGCGCCATCGTGATGCCTAACCTGAAGCCGCCGGTTACCACCACGGCGCAGGCGGCGGCCTACCGCGAGCGCATCCTGGCAGCCTTGCCGCAGGAGCTGGCGTTTGAGCCGCTGATGACCCTGTACCTGACCAACAATACGCCGCCCGACGAGATCCGGCGCGCCAAGGACAGCGGCTTCGTGCACGCGGTCAAGCTGTATCCGGCCGGCGCCACCACCAATTCCGATGCCGGCGTAACGGACCTGAGCAAGTGCTACAAGACGCTGGAAGTCATGCAGGAACTGGGCATGCCATTCCTGGTGCACGGCGAAGTGACCGATCCGGCGGTCGACATCTTCGACCGCGAAGCGGTTTTCATCGACCGCGTGATGCAGCCATTGCGGCGCGACATGCCGGAACTGAAAGTGGTGTTCGAGCACATCACCACCAAGGACGCCGCCCAATACGTCGAGAGCGCAAGCGGGCCGGTGGCGGCCACCATCACGGCGCATCACCTGCTGTATAACCGCAACGAAATCTTCAAGGGCGGCATCCGGCCGCATTATTATTGCCTGCCGGTACTGAAGCGAGAAGAGCACCGGCAAGCATTGGTGCAGGCAGTGGCGTCGGGCAGCACGCGGTTCTTCCTCGGCACCGATTCAGCGCCGCATCCGAAGGGTTTGAAAGAGCACGCTTGCGGCTGCGCCGGCTGTTATACCGCGCTGCATGCGATGGAGCTGTATGCGCAGGCATTCGACCAGGCCGGCGCGCTGGACAAGCTGGAGGCGTTCGCCAGCTTCAACGGCCCCGATTTCTACAATCTGCCGCGCAACCAGGGCACGGTCACGCTGAAGCGCCAGTCGTGGACCCTGCCGGCGGAACTGCCGCTGGGCGAGACTACCGTGGTGCCGCTGAACGGCGGCGAGACGATAGACTGGCAACTGGCGTAGGGTGATTTAGCACCTCCGCTCTTTACCTTTTGCATCGACATGGTGCGATTTTTGCTTGCTTGAATGGCAGGAAAGGATAAAACCGGCCTTCCATCCTGTCTAACCGTAGCTCACCGATTCGTCTTCGGATCCAGGTTCAAGCATGCAAAGTCTACGTATCGTTGTTGTCAATCCGGTCGCCATCGAGGGTGACGACGATCCCGCGTTCGAGGCGCAGGCCGCGCGCGGCAAGGCTTTGCGCATCGGCTTGCTGGAGGCCGGCTACAACATCGTTGCTTCACTTCCGGCCGACCTGTACCTGCCTGAGAGAATTGCCCAGTTACAACCAGACATGGTCATCATCGACGCCGAATCCGATGCGCGCGACGTGCTTGAGCATGTGGTGATCGCCACGCGCGATGCGCGCCGCCCGATCGTCCTGTTTACCGAGGATGCAAAAACTTCCAGCATGGATGCGGCGATGGCGGCGGGCGTCTCTGCATATGTCGTGGCCGGCCTGCAGACGGCGCGCATCAAGCCGGTGCTGGAGGTCGCGCTGGCGCGCTTCCGGCAAGAGCAGAAGCTGCTGGCGGAGCTGTCCGACACCAAGCTGAAGCTGGCTGAACGCAAGTTGCTGGACCGGGCCAAGGGTTTGCTGATGGATCACCATAAGCTGACGGAGCAGGAGGCGTATCAAAAGCTGCGGCGGCTGGCGATGGACAAGAACCTCAAGCTGTCCGAAGTGGCGCAACGCATTATCGACGCTGCCGACCTGCTGGGCTGATCAAGCCGTCGAGCGGGCGCGCGGTCGCCACGATCTGGTTTGGTGCGTTGCACAAGGCCGGTGCGCTTTTTGAGCGAAAAACCGGCACGTTCCTGCATTTTCCCGATAAAAATTCCTGGCACGTGGTTTGCATAGTCCATTCCAGGCGCCAACGCTGGCGCTGCTGGAATCGGCTAACGGCGGCCGTTTCCGCATAAGACAAAGGTGTCTTCCCGCATGGCTTGTCCAGCGCGGGACGACGCCTTTTTTGTTGCCGGAAACAATCTGGAGCCATGCGATGGAACCAAGCAATGCACTGCAGCTAGACACCCTAGGCACCGAGCAAACGCCGAACACGCTTGTCGACGGCAAGCGCCGTCAACTATTACAAACCGCGACTCTCGCGGCAGGAGCCAGCATGCTAGGACTTTCCAGCACCGGTGTTTGGGCCGCAGGCTCGGACAAGCCGGAAAAAACCGAGGTCAAGATAGGCTTCATCCCCCTGACCGATTGCGCGTCGGTGGTGATGGCATCGCTGCTCGGTTTCGACAAAAAATACGGCATCAAGATCATCCTCAGCAAGGAAACCTCCTGGGCCGGCGTGCGCGACAAGCTGGCCAACGGCGAGCTCGATGCCGCGCATGTGCTGTCGGGCCTGATCTACGGCGTGCAGATGGGCATAGGCGGCCAGAAGAAAGACATGGCGATCCTGATGGGGCTCAACAATAACGGGCAGGCGATCACGCTGTCGCGGAAGCTGGCCGACAAGGGCGCTGTCGACGGACCATCGCTAGCCAGGCTGATGGCCAGCGACAAGCGCGAATATACGTTTGCCCAGACTTTCCCGACCGGCACCCACGCCATGTGGCTGTACTACTGGCTGGCCGTCAACGGCGTCAATCCGCTCAAGGACGCCAAAGTAATTACCGTGCCGCCGCCGCAGATGGTGGCCAATATGCGGGTCGGCAACATGGACGGCTTTTGCGTCGGCGAGCCTTGGGGCCACCGGGCGATCGTCGATGGCATCGGCATTACCGCCATCACGACCCAGGAAATCTGGAAAGACCATCCGGAAAAAGTGCTGGGCACCACCGCCGAGTTTGCCGCCAAGAATCCGAACACCTGCCGCGCCCTGATCGCTGCCGTGCTGGAAGCGGGGAAATGGATCGATGCCTCGCTTGCCAACAAGAACAAGATGGCCGAAGCGATCGCCGACAAATCCTATGTCAACACCAGCAAGGACGTGATCGACCAGCGCATCATGGGGCGTTACCAGAACGGCCTGGGCAAGACCTGGGACGATCCGAACTACATGAAGTTTTACAACGACGGCCTGGTCAATTTCCCGTACCTGTCGGATGGCATGTGGTTCATGACGCAGCACCGGCGCTGGGGTTTGCTGAAAAGCGACCCGGACTACCTGGCGGTGGCCAAGTCGGTCAGCCAGATCGCGCTCTACAAGGACGCGGCGGCGATGACAAGCACGCCGGTGCCGAAAGACCCGCTGCGGAGCTCGAAGCTGATGGACGGCACGGTATGGGACGGCAAGAATCCGCAAGCCTATGCCGCATCTTTCAAGATCCACGCATAAATAAATCCAGACGTTTATGAACCGCGATTTATTGGAGAGTCACTATGAGCGCAATCATGGACACGGCGGCAAATGCCCATCGCCAGGCGGCGGCAATGGATAACAAGGCAAGCGAGGCTGTGGCCGAAGCCGCGGTCGCCGTCCCGCGCACGCCGTCGAAAATGAACCGCCGCAGCAGCATGCCGACCTGGTTGATGAGCATCGTTGCGCCGCTGCTGGGCCTGGCGTTCCTGGTGCTGGTGTGGCAGCTCATCGCGATGAGCAACAGCCAGTTCCCGACGCCGCTGCTGACCTTGCAGGAAGCGCTCAAGCTGTTTGCCGATCCGTTCTACCGGACCAGCCCTAACGACCAGGGCATAGGCTGGAATATCCTGGCTTCGCTGCAGCGGGTCGGCATCGGCTTCGGCCTGGCGGCGCTGGTGGGGATTCCCCTGGGCTTCATGATCGGCCGCTTCAAATTCCTCTCCAGCATGTTCGGCCCCATCATCAGCCTGCTGAAACCGGTATCGCCGCTGGCTTGGCTGCCGATCGGCCTGCTGGTGTTCAAGTCGGCCAATCCGGCGGCGATCTGGTCCATCTTCATTTGCTCGATCTGGCCGATGATCATCAACACCGCAGTCGGCGTGCAGCGGGTGCCGCAGGATTACATGAACGTGGCGCGCGTGCTGAACCTGTCGGAATGGAAAATCATCACCAGGATCCTGTTTCCTTCGGTATTGCCGTACATGCTGACCGGCGTGCGGCTGGCGATCGGCACTGCCTGGCTGGTGATCGTCGCCGCCGAAATGCTGACCGGCGGCGTCGGCATCGGTTTCTGGGTCTGGGATGAATGGAACAACCTCAACGTGCCGCACATCATCATCGCGATTGTCGTGATCGGCGTGGTCGGGCTGCTGCTGGAGCAATTGCTGGTGGCCCTGGCCAAGGCGTTTACCTATGAGCAAGTATCGAACTAACTGACATCGACATCGAGGAAAACATGGAACAGCGCGACGCCAAATTCATCGATATCCACCAGGCCGAAATGGTGTTCAGCACCAGCAAAGGCCAGTTCCACGCACTGCGCGACATCAACCTGACCGTGCGCAAGGGCGAGTTCGTGACCTTGATCGGCCATTCTGGCTGCGGCAAGTCGACCCTGCTGAACCTGATCGCCGGTTTGCTGCTGCCGAGCGACGGCGTGCTGATTTGCGCCGGCCGTGAAATCGGCGGACCGTCGCCGGAACGGGCGGTAGTGTTCCAGAACCATTCGCTGCTGCCCTGGCTCACCTGCCACGAAAATATCTATCTTGGCGTGGAGCGCGTGTTTGCCGCCACCGAAAACAAGAGTGCCTTGAAGGAGCGCACCAAGGCCGCGCTGGCGATGGTGGGATTGACGGCGGCCGGGCAAAAACGCCCGCATGAAATTTCCGGCGGCATGAAACAGCGGGTCGGCATTGCCCGCGCTTTGGCGATGGAGCCCAAGGTGCTGCTGATGGACGAACCGTTCGGCGCGCTGGACGCCTTGACCCGCGCTCATTTGCAGGACGAGCTGCTGAAGATCGTCGCCAAGACCGGATCGACGGTGGTGATGGTGACCCACGATGTCGACGAAGCGGTGCTGCTGTCCGATCGCATCGTGATGATGACCAACGGTCCGGCCGCCACCATCGGCGATATCGTACAGGTGAGGCTGGCGCGGCCGCGTGAACGCGTGGCGCTGGCGCAGGATCCTCTGTATGCCGAGTACCGGACCTCGGTGCTGGAATTCCTATATCGCAAACAAGTCCATCCGGCCGCGCAGGCGGCTTGAGGGAAACCAAGAACCTATGATGAAACCGCAAGGCAAAGTGATGCTGGTCGGCGCCGGGCCAGGCGATCCGGACCTGCTGACATTGAAGGCTGCCAAGGCCATCGCGCAAGCCGATGTGCTGCTGGTGGACGACCTGGTCAATCCCGAGGTGCTGGTGCATGCGCAAGACAGCGCACGGGTGATCCATGTCGGCAAGCGCGGCGGCTGCCAGTCGACCTCGCAGGAATTCATCGAACGCCTGATGGTGCTGGAAGCGCAAGCGGGCCATTGCGTGGTGCGCCTGAAAGGCGGCGATCCTTATCTGTTCGGCCGCGGCGGCGAAGAGCGCGCGCATTTGCAGCGGCAAGGGGTGGCGGTCGAAGTGGTGCCGGGCATCACCAGCGGCATGGCGGCCGCTGCCAGCATCGGCATTGCGGCGACGCATCGCGACCATAGCCAGGGCGTGATTTTCGTGACCGGCCATGGCAAGAGCGAGAGTAGCCAGCCGAACTGGACGGCGCTGGCGGCGGCCGGCATGACGCTGGTGGTGTACATGGGAGTCGCCCGCTGCGCGCAGTTGCAGCGCAGCCTGCTGCAGGCCGGCATGGCCGCAACCATGCCGGTGGCGGTGATCCAGTCGGCGACCTTGGCTACGCAGGCGCAGCTGCTGACCACTCTCGCGCAGTTGCCGCAAGCCTTGCATGACAGCGGGCTCGGTAGCCCCAGCATTATCGTTATCGGCGAAGTGGTGCGTTGCGCTGACGCTTTCGCCAATATCGGCCTGGGCAATTTGCAGCGGGCGGTGGGCTGAGCCGCGTGCGCGCGAGGTAAAATGCGCGGCAAATGCCTACTCCTGCCGCCCTCGTCGATTGGTCACAACCCTGGCTCAAGCCGTTTCGCCTGCTTGGCCAGCGGCTGAGCGTCGCCGATGACTGGCGGCAGGCCTTGAATACGGCCGCCCGGGAGCGCGACATCCGCAACTACCAGGGTTTGCCGGTCAGTTTTGTGGCGCAGGCCGAGTTGCCGGCGGCGACCGCCTACGAGTCATTTATCGGCAGCAGCGGCAAGGTGCCGACCCGCGACAATCTCCACGATTTCCTGAACGCCTTGATCTGGCTGTCGTTCCCGGCCGTCAAGGCGCGCCTGAATGCGCTGCAGGCCGCCGAGCTGGCCAAGGCCGGGACCGTCTCCGGCAGCAGCAAGGCGCGCGGCGCGGCGCGCGATGCCGCCACCATCTTTGACGAAAATGCCGCCTTGCTGCTGGTGCCGGACAATGCTGCGGGGCAGTCGCTTAGCATGGCATTGCGCCAGCACCAATGGCAGCAGGTGTTCATCGAACACGGCGCCATGTTTGGCGGCGCAGCCGAGGTCTGGCTGTTTGGCCACGCCTTGCTGGAAAAACTGGTGCAGCCATACAAGGCGATAACCGCGCATACCCTGCTGCTGCGTGCGCCGGAATCTTATTTCGGACTGAGCGATAACCTGCGGCGCGAATGGATCGACCGGCACGTCGCCGCCGAGCTGGCGCAGCAAGACGCGCTGATCGGCCGCCTGACGCCGCTGCCGGTGCTCGGCGTGCCGGGCTGGAGCCAGGGACAGGACCAGGCTTTTTATGCCGACGCCGCGGTGTTCCGCCCCAAGCGCGGCAAATGAAGCCAGCCTGATAAAATCCACCTACCCAATTTTAAAAGTGATTCTTCGCATGCTATTCCTGGACAGAGCCATCGCCGATTTCGACAACGCCTTGCGGGTGATCACCGGACAAGCTTCGGCTGCGCGCCCGAATCCGGCGTTGCAGGCGGCCGACGGCGTGCTGGATGCGGCCGAGCAGCGCCACAGCGCCGGCCTGATGCGAGTCAATCATGTCGGCGAAGTCTGCGCGCAGGCGCTGTACGACGCCCAGGGCCGCTTCGCCCAGGGCGATCCGATCAAGCAGCAATTCGCCGCGGCGGGCAGGGAAGAGGAAGACCACCTGGCCTGGACCGCGGAACGCCTGCGCGAGCTGGGTTCGCACGTCAGCTTGCTCAATCCGCTGTGGTATGCCGGATCCTATGCGCTAGGAACGCTGGCGGCGCGCCTGGGCGATGCCCGCAGCCTGGGGTTTGTGTCGGAAACCGAGCGCCAGGTTGAAGCGCATCTCAGCAGCCACCTGGAACAGCTGCCGCTGCAGGACGCCAAGTCGCGCGCTATCGTCGAACAGATGCGCGACGATGAAATCGCCCATGGCGAGGCGGCGCGGTCATTGGGCGCAGCTGAAATGCCGCGCCCGGTGCAAAAGGTGATGCAGGCGATGTCGAAAGTGATGACAACGGTCGCTTACCACATCTGAAACTAGGCTTCGGCGGCCGCTTCTGCCAGGTCGTCGACGATCTCGAAGGAATGGGTGATCGCGGCGGTTTTTTCCAGCATGATCGAGGCTGAGCAGTATTTTTCGTGCGACAGCTTGATTGCGCGCTCGACCAGGTTGGGCTTCAGGTTGCGGCCGCGTACGGTGAAATGGAAGTGGATCTTGGTGAATACCTTGGGTTCGGTTTCCGCCCGTTCCGATTTCAGCGTGACGTCGCAGCCGCGGATATCCTGGCGGCTTTTGCGCAGGATCAGCACGACGTCGTAAGCGGTGCAGCCGCCGGTGCCTGCCAGCACCACTTCCATAGGGCGCGGCGCCAGGTTGCGGCCGCCGCCGTCAGGAGCGCCGTCCATCGCCAATACATGGCCGGAGCCGGTTTCTGCCAAAAATGTCATGCCGGACGAACCGGTCCAGCGAACTGTGCATTCCATATGATCTCGTGGGAAGTGATTGTGTCGCAATATTCTAACTGCTCTTGGCGGATGTAGCCTGGACGGGGCTGGTTGGCAAAAAGAAAACGAGGGCGATGTTTTTGGATGAAACCGCGATTCTTTACCTTGCGATGCACAATTCCGTTTGCTAAGATCAATCTGACGGTTGCGGAATTGATTTCCGGCAATTGACGCCATGTCTCCTCCACCCTCCACAGGAGTGGATTTAAACCCGATGCCCAAGTGCGCAGTTCGGGTTTTCTTTTATCCGCAAGAGCGGCAGCCGGCGCATCGGCAAGCGTATTTACAACATCGCATAGCGCAAACGGCGATTTTTTTCAATCAATTTGACGCCAAGTCCTTGAAAAGGCTATAATTTGCGGCTTTTCCGTTTGCTCAGGAAAAGATAACAAGGAAGAGTCTGCCGCTGATGCGGGACGAAGCTCCGGTGTAAAAGCCGGTTTTCGATAGCGGCGGAACCACCATTTGAGCGAATTAAACTAGTTAGGAAGTCAACATGAAAACTTTTTCCGCTAAGGGCCATGAAGTCCAGCGCGATTGGTTCGTGATTGACGCGACGGACAAAGTCCTCGGACGTGTTGCCAGCGAAGTGGCACTCCGACTGCGCGGCAAACACAAACCGGAATTTACTCCACACGTTGATACCGGCGATTTCATCGTCGTCATCAATGCAGGCAAACTGCGCGTCACTGGCGCCAAGGCAACCGACAAGACATATTTCCGTCACTCCGGTTACCCAGGCGGCATCTACGAAACAAATTTCCAGAAAATGCAACAGCGTTTTCCAGGTCGTGCGCTGGAAAAAGCGGTCAAGGGCATGCTGCCTAAGGGTCCGCTTGGCTACGCCATGATCAAGAAGCTCAAAGTGTACGCAGATGGCACCCATCCGCACACTGCGCAGCAACCTAAAGCACTTGAACTCTAAGGAATAGACATGATCGGTAACTACAATTACGGAACCGGCCGTCGCAAGAGTGCAGTGGCTCGCGTCTTCATCAAGTCCGGCTCCGGCCAGATCGTCGTCAACGGCAAGCCAGCGAATGAATACTTTTCGCGCGAAACCGGCCTGATGGTGATTCGCCAGCCACTGGAACTGACCAACCATGTCGAAACTTTCGACATCAAGGTCAATGTCAGCGGCGGCGGTGAATCCGGCCAGGCTGGCGCAGTTCGCCACGGCATCACTCGTGCACTGATCGACTACGATGCAACTTTGAAATCGGAGCTGTCCAAAGCCGGCTTCGTTACACGTGATGCACGTGAAGTTGAACGTAAGAAGGTCGGTCTGCGCAAGGCACGTCGCGCAAAACAATTCTCCAAGCGCTAATCTACGCTTTCAGAATATCGAAAAGCCGCCAGGTTTGCGCCTGGCGGCTTTTTGCCATTTTCCGGGTCGTTTGTTGCGCTCTTTATCAAAAGGTAACATTGGGAAAAGCACTGCAGCGCCTGTGCCTGCAAGGAATTTCCGATTTCAATGTTAAGCCTCCTCAACGATTCATTGGCTGATAAAATAGCCAGCTCTTGGCGGCAATTTACCCAAGGCACCGGGTCCAACATCGTACGGTTTCCATATCGGGTTTGAAAAACCGGATGGGAAAGATGTACAGCTCCATGCAAGGAAAAAAAATGATCAAAGTCGGGATTGTGGGTGGTACGGGTTACACCGGAGTCGAGCTGCTGCGTTTGCTGGCAAGCCATCCGCATGCGCAATTGCAGGCGGTGACTTCGCGCAAGGAAGACGGCATGCCGATCGCCGACATGTACCCGTCCTTGCGCGGCCGCGTTGCGCTGGCGTTTTCTGCTCCGGAAAAAGCCAAGCTGACCGAGTGCGACGTGGTGTTTTTCGCCACCCCGCACGGCGTCGCCATGGCGCAGACGCCTGAGCTGCTGGCCGCCGGCGTCAAGGTGATCGACCTGGCTGCCGATTTCCGCCTGCAGGACACCGCGGTGTTCGAGAAATGGTACAAGATGCCGCACAGCTGCCCCGAGCTGCTGAAGGAAGCCGTGTACGGCTTGCCGGAGCTGAACCGCGCCGCCATCAAGGAAGCGCGCATCATCGGCAATCCCGGCTGTTATCCGACCACCATGCAGCTCGGCCTGGCGCCGTTGCTGAAGGCCGGCGCGGTTGATGCTTCGCACCTGATCGCCGATTGCAAGTCGGGCGTATCCGGCGCCGGCCGCAAGGCTGAAATCGGCTTGCTGTTCTCGGAAGCCAGCGACAATTTCAAGGCCTACGGCGTATCCGGCCACCGGCATTCGCCGGAAACGCTGGAGCAGCTCGGCAAGCTGACCGATCAGAAAGTCGGCCTGTTGTTTACGCCGCACCTGGTGCCGATGATCCGCGGCATGCATTCCACCATCTACGCGCGCCTGACCAAGGATATCGACAATGCGGCCTTGCAGGCGCTGTTTGAAGATGCGTACAAGGATGAGCCGTTTGTCGACATGATGCCGTTCGGCTCGCATCCCGAAACCCGCTCCACCCGCGCGTCGAACATGTTGCGGATCGCCTTGCACCGCCCGGACAACGGCGACACCGTGGTGGTGCTGGTAGTGCAGGACAACCTGGTCAAGGGCTCGGCCGGCCAGGCCGTGCAATGCATGAACCTGATGTTCGGCCTTGAAGAGACCACCGGGCTGCTGCATGTGCCGGTCATGCCATGATCCCAGTGTTTCGTTCGTATCCGTCCTTGAGCGACAGGGCCGGCAGCGATGAAGTATAAATTGTGGGTTCGGCGCATGTCGATTTCGGCGCCGAAAATGACGGTGAAGAGCCATTACCCGTGGCCGCTGAAAGCGCTTTTCCTGGTGCTGGTGCTGGGTTTCGGCGGCGCGGTTGCAATGTGGATATATGACCTCGGGCGCGATTTTACCGGGCATAGTCCGATGGTCAGCAAACAGCAGCTGGCGGAACTGAATGAAAAAGTGAACGCCTTGACGGCGGAGCGCGACCGTTTCTCGAGCACCGTCAATGCGGCCGAAAGCCGGCTCAATATCGAGAAGGCGGCGCAAGAGCAACTGGGCCAGCAGATCAAGGTGCTGGAAACCCAGAATGCGAAGCTGAAAGAAGACCTGGCGTTTTTCGAGGGCCTGTTGCCGAATGCAACCGGCAGCCAGGGCATCACGATCCAGCGCCTGACCGCAGAGCTGTTGACGCCGACGCAATTGCGTTACCGGATGCTGATCATGCAGGGCGGGAAGGGTGCCAATTTTGTTGGAAATGTGCAACTATTGGTGACCGCGACAGTGGCAGGCAAAAGCACGGTGCTGATTTTCCCCGGCGCCAGCGCCACGGCGGCAGAAAAGACCGCCTCCCAGCTGGATTTCAAGTACTACCAGCGCGTCGAGGCTGAACTGACTTTGCCGGAAGGCGCCGTGGTCAAGGCGATTCAGGCGAAGGTCATGGAAAAGGGCCAGATACGGGCGCAGCAAACTTCTAATTTGTAAAAAGGAAACATCATGTTCAACCGTAAAGCAAAGAGCACTATCGATAGCTTGATTGGTTCGTCGACCAGCATTGAGGGCGATGTCCGTTTCAAGGGCGGTCTGCGCATCGACGGCAATGTGAAGGGCAATGTCGTGGCCGAGGCTGGCGAAACCAGCGTCCTGGTGATTTCCGAGAGCGCCAAGGTGGAAGGCGACGTGCGGGTTGCCCATCTGGTGGTCAACGGCGAGATCTGCGGCAATGTCTACTCCGCCGAACTGCTTGAATTGCAGCCGAAAGCCCGCATAACCGGTGATGTCAATTACAAGGCGCTGGAAATGCATAGCGGCGCCCTGGTAAGCGGCAAACTGACCCATGAACAGAATGTGGCCGAGCCGGTGCTGAAGCTTGCCATGTCGCAATCTGCCTAGATTTGGGCATTGCCTGCATGAATCCGGGCAAGCGCCTATAATGCAGTATTGTATGTACCCCGCAGGAGCCAAAAATGAATGCTGTCGCTGAAATTCAAGATGTAGTCGCATCTCCGATCGTGTTTACCGATAGCGCTGCCGCCAAGGTTGCGCAACTGATCGAAGAAGAAGGCAATCCAGACCTCAAATTGCGCGTTTTCGTGCAGGGTGGCGGTTGCTCCGGTTTCCAGTATGGATTCACCTTTGATGAAATCGTCAACGAAGACGACACCACCATGAGCAAGAACGGTGTACAGCTGTTGATCGATTCGATGAGCTATCAATACCTGGTCGGCGCTGAAATCGACTACAAGGACGACCTGGAAGGCGCGCAATTCGTGATCAAGAATCCGAATGCGACGACTACCTGCGGCTGCGGTTCTTCTTTCTCAGCCTGATTAAATAACCACGCAGTCCCGATACGCGGCTCCTGGAAAAAAGGACGCCGAGGAGAAATCCTCGGGCGTCCTTTTTTATTGCATGGCGCGGATGGTTGATTGCGCTTCCGGCAGGACTCCGTCAGGCAGGATACAGCGCCCCCAGGATCCGTAAATCGCGGGCTCCGGTCACCAGCGGCAGGTTGCCAGGCAGGCGCTGGTCGAAACGCAGCGCCAGCCAGGCGAAAGCAACCGCTTCGACATGGTTGGGAGCAATCCCGAGCGCCTCGGTGGATTGCACGGCTGCTGCCAGATGGCGCTTTTGCAGCGCTTGCGCCAGCTGTTGCATCAGGTACGGGTTGTAGGCGCCGCCACCGCAGACATACACGGTTTGCGCTGCCGGCGCATGCTGTGCGATCGCATCGGCGATGGTGCTGGCGGTCAGCACTGCCAGCGTTGCCTGCACGTCAGCTGCGGCAAGCTGGGGCAAGCTGGCGAGGTGGCGCGCCAGCCAGGCCTCATGGAACAGGTCGCGCCCGGTGCTTTTGGGCGGCGCGGCGGCAAAATAGTCTTCCTTGCGCAGGGCGTCGAGCAAGGCCGGCGCCGGCTGCCCGCTGGCCGCCCACAAACCGTTCTCATCGTAGTCCTTGCCGTGATGGCGCTTGATCCATAAATCCATCAGGACATTGCCTGGCCCGGTATCGAAGCCGATGACGTCGCGGCTTTGGCCCGGCGTCGCATGGTGATGCAGCACGCTGATGTTGGCGATGCCGCCGATATTCACCACCACCCGGGTTTGCGCCGGATTGGCGAAGACGGCCTGGTGGAACGCCGGCACCAGCGGTGCGCCCTGGCCGCCGGCGGCGATGTCGCGGCTGCGGAAATCGGCGATGACGTCGATCCCGGTCAGTTCGGCCAGCAGGGCCGGGTTGTTGGCCTGGCGCGTGAAGCCCAGTTCAGGCCGATGCCTGATGGTCTGGCCATGGACGCCGATGGCGCGGATCTGGTCGGGCCGCAAACCGGCGTCCGCCAGCAAGCGCTCGACGCAAGCCGCATAGTGTGAAGTCAAGGTATTGGCGACCAGCGCTTCGCGTTCGATTTCATTCTGGCCGGCGGTTTGCAGCGCCATCAGTTCGGCGCGCAGCGAGGCTGAAAACGGCATGTAGGCCGATGCCAGCGTGGCCACCGGATGCTGGGCCGGGGCGCTGGGAAATGCTGCGATGACGCCATCGACGCCGTCCAGGCTGGTGCCGGACATCAGGCCAATGAACAGGCTGCTATGGATAGTTGGAGATGACATAATAAAACCGTTGTGAGATCAGCTGATTTTACTAGCGACTCGGCAACGGTTCTAAATTAATTCCAAAGTCAGCAAGGCCCAGGCTTGCCGGAGGCTTATTTCGACGCCAGTTTGGCGGCCGGCAAGGACACTGCTTCGCTGCCGCTCAACAGCGTAAAACGATGGGTGATATCGGCCGCGACCGCCTTGAAACGTTCGAGTTCGGCGCCGGCCAGCGGGCTGGCGGTCGGCACCACCACCGACATCGGGTCGCGCGGCTCGTTGGCAACGCGGAACTCGTAATGCAGGTGCGGGCCGGTAGCCCAGCCGGTCATGCCGACATAGCCGATGACGTCGCCCTGGCTGACCTTGCCGCCTTTGCGCGAGGTCGGCGCAAAGCGGCTCATGTGCGCATACACCGTTGAGTATTTGCTATCGTGCTTGATGATGACCACATTGCCATAGCCGCTTTCAACGCCGGCAAAGTCGATCACGCCGTCAGCAGTGGCGTGGATAGGCGTACCCGCGGCGGCGGCGAAGTCGACCCCGGTGTGCTTTTTCCATTTGCCCAGGATCGGGTGCACGCGCATCGAGAAGCCGGAAGAAATGCGGGTAAAGGTCAGGGGCGATTTCAGGAAAGCCTTTTTCAGCGATTTGCCGTCGAAACCGTAGTAGCCGCCCTGGCCGCCGCCGGGCTCGTCAAACCATACTGCCTGGAACGGTTTGCCGCCATTCACGAATTCGCCGGCCAGGATGCGGCCGGCGCGCAGGAATTGGCCGTTTTGCCAAAATGTTTCATAGGCGACATTGAAGTGGTCGCCGCGCTTCAGGTCGGAAGCGAAATTGATGTTGGTGCCGAACATGGCGACGATTTGCGAAGCTACGCTGTCGGGGATATCGGCGGCGTCGGTGGCGGCGAACAGCGAGGAGCGGATCACGCCGGTATGCATTTCGACGCGCCGCTCGACCGTGGCGGTTTCTTCCGTCACGGTGAATTTATCGCCGTCGCGCTGGATCAGCAGGTTGGTGGGGGTATTATCGTCGCGGCCGTCGACGAGGGTTGCGCGCAGCATCTGCAGCACGCCGTCGTTGCTGGTCTGCGCCTGCACCGAGGTGCCGGCCTTGAGGCGCAGCATGGCGCGCGCGCGGCTGTCCGACTTGATGAAATTGCTGGCTTCGTCGTCGTCCACGCCGAGCCGCGTCAGCAAAGCTGCCAGGGTGTCGCCGGCGCGCATTTTGTCTTCGGCAACATAAAGTTGTTGCTGAGCTTCAAGTTTTGCGATCTGCTCGCTGAGGCTGGGCAATTCCAGTTCGGCGGAAATCGCCCGCACCGAGACTTCGTCGGGATCCGTTGGCAACGGAGCAACGCCGGCTGCGCCAAACGCAATCAGGGTCAGCACCACGGCAGAAGCGGAGACGATACGGGTTTTACGCGAGGAATCAGTAAACAACGCGGGTATCTGCTTGAAAAACGGCTTGATACTGGACCGCAAGTTGATGATTTTATCTTTGAGAGACATGCAATACGTTAAAATTTGCCGTTTGCTACCGATTCTTGTGTTGTTGTTTGTTTGATTGAACGACTTGCGGCGGGTTAAAAGGATCAGGGATTATACCCTAGGGTACCTTGTGCGACTGCAGGATTGGTCCGATTTTATGGTAACCCTTTGTATTCGTTTCCCTTTACATCCGTAATCTCCGTTCCGTGCAGGCAGAGGCACAGCTTTTCAGATTTCATTTTCGCTGGATTTTTATTTCCCATATGGCTCACGATTCCCACAACGCATCACCGAAGGCAGCCGCTGCTGTTGAAAACACCCCCCTGGTCCTGTCGGACCGGACCCAGGAGGCGCTGGCGATCACCAAGCGCGGCGTCGACGAACTGCTGATCGAGAGCGACTTTGCGCGTAAGCTGCAGCGTTCCGAACAGAGCGGCAAGCCGCTGCGCATCAAGCTGGGCCTGGACCCGACCGCGCCTGACCTGCACCTTGGCCACACGGTGGTGCTGAACAAGATGCGGCAGCTGCAGGACCTCGGCCACAACGTGATTTTCCTGATCGGCGACTTTACCTCGATGATCGGCGATCCGTCCGGACGCAATGCGACGCGGCCGCCGCTGACCCGTGAGCAGATCGAGGAAAACGCCAAGACCTATTTTGCCCAGGCCAGCCTGGTGCTGGACCCGGCCCGTACCGAAATCCGCTACAACTCGGAATGGTCGGACAAGCTCGGCGCGCGCGGCATGATCCAGCTGTCCGCCAAATACACGGTGGCGCGGATCCTGGAACGCGAAGACTTCACCAAGCGTTTCAAGGCCGGTACGCCGATTTCGGTGCACGAGCTGCTGTACCCGCTGATGCAGGGCTACGATTCGGTGGCGCTGGAGTCCGACCTGGAACTGGGCGGCACCGACCAGAAATTCAACCTGCTGGTCGGCCGCGAGCTGCAGAAGGATTACGGCCAGGAGCCGCAATGCATCCTGACCATGCCTTTGCTGGAAGGGCTGGACGGCGTCGAGAAGATGTCCAAGTCCAAGGGCAACTACATCGGCATCACGGAGCCGGCCAACACCATGTTCGCCAAGGTGATGAGCATTTCCGACGTCATGATGTGGCGTTATTACGAGCTGCTGTCGTTCAAGTCGCTGGCGCAGATCGCCGGCTACAAGGCGCAGGTCGAAGGCGGCCAGAATCCGCGCGACATCAAGGTGGCGCTGGCGCAGGAAATCGTGGCGCGCTTCCATGACCAGCAGGCGGCGGAAGACGCCTTGAGCGATTTCAATAACCGCGCCAAGGGCGGCATCCCGGACGACATTCCCGAGCTGACCCTGAGCGGTGCGCCGCTGGGTATCGGCCAGTTGCTGAAACAGGCCAATCTCTGTCCGTCGACCTCGGAAGCGCTGCGCATGGTGGAGCAGGGCGGCGTGCGGATCGATGGCGCCGTGGTCAGCGACAAGGGTTTGAAAGTCGAGGCAGCCACCTTCGTGATACAGGTCGGCAAGCGCAAGTTCGCCCGGGTCAACCTGACGGCATGATCGGCCTGCTGCAACGGGTCAGCCACGCCAGCGTGGTGGTGGACGGCGCCACGGTCGGCGCTATCGAGGGCGGCCTGATGGTCCTGCTGTGCGCCGAGCGCGGCGACCGCGAAAAGGAAGCCGATGCGCTGCTGGCCAAGCTGCTGGCGTATCGCGTGTTCGCCGACGACGCCGGCAAGATGAACCGCAGCCTGAGCGACATCGGCGGCGGCTTGCTGCTGGTGCCGCAATTCACGCTGGCGGCGGACACCCAGTCGGGAACCCGGCCCTCGTTCACGCCGGCGGCGGCGCCGGAAGACGGCCGCCGCCTGTTCGATTATTTCGTCCGCGAGGCGGCAAGCCGGCACAAGCAGGTCGCGACCGGCCGTTTTGGCGCCGACATGAAAGTGTCTTTGACCAATGACGGCCCGGTGACTTTCTGGCTGCAGGTAAAACCGCCGGCCGCCAAAGCGTAAACCGTTTTTGCTGTAGCCTGACAACTTTACGACAGGAGCTTACCGTGAACCTCTGGAGCCATTCTTTCAACGACGGTGCATATATCCCCGGCGAATTTGCTTTCGCGGTAGTGCATCCCGAGACCCATGTCACGCTGTCCGCCAACCATAACCCGCACCTGGGCTGGGACGAACCGCCGGCCGGCACGAAATCGCTGGTGCTTATCTGCCACGATCCCGATGTGCCGTCGCGCGGCGACGACGTCAACCAGGACGGCAAGATCGTGCCGGCCGACCTGCCGCGCGTCGATTTTTTCCACTGGGTGCTGGTCGACCTGCCGCCGCATGCGACTTCGATAGAAGCCGGAACCTTCAGCGACCGCGTCATCTCGCGCGGCAAGCCCGGCCCGGAAATCTATGGCAGCCCGATCCCTGGCGCGCGCCACGGCCTGAACGACTACACCGGCTGGTTTGCCGACGATACGGCGATGGGCGGCGATTATTTCGGCTACGACGGCCCATGCCCGCCATGGAACGACGAGACCGTGCACCGTTATGTCTTTACCCTGTACGCGCTGGACATCGCGCGCCTGCCCGTAGAGGGCAAATTCACCGGGCAGCAGGCGCTGGCCGCCATGCACGGACACATCCTGGCCGAGACATTCATCGTCGGCCTGTACACCCTGAATCCCGCCTTGTAAGCAGCACCCCTGCAGAAAGCCCATGCCAACCACTGAAATCCTGCTGATACGCCACGGCGAAACCGACTGGAACCTGGAGCGCCGCCTGCAGGGCCACCTGGATATCCCGCTCAATCCGGCCGGCCGGCGCCAGGCGCTGGCGTTGGCGCGCAGCCTGGATGGCCTGGCCCTGGACGCCATTTTTTGCAGCGACCTGCTGCGCGCGCAACAAACCGCGGCGCCCTTGGCCGAGGCGCGCGGCACGGCCCTGCGCCTCGAAAGCGGACTGCGTGAGCGTTGCTACGGCGCGCTGGAAGGCTTGCGTTACCCGGAAGCAGCCGAACGCTTTCCTGATGCCTACGCGGCGTTGATGGCGCGCGATATCGATGTCCGTTATCCGGCCGGCCAGCACGTGGCGGAAACCATGCGCGAATTCTACGCACGGGTGGCGGCGGTCCTGCCGGCATTGCTGGCGGCGGGCGATCTGCGCCAGATCGCGATAGTGACGCATGGCGGCGTACTCGACTGCATATACCGCCTTGCCCATCAGCTGCCGCTGGAGCAGGCGCGCAGTTGCGATATATTCAACGCCAGCATCAACCGCCTGAGCTGGAACCCCGAATGGCCGCAGCCATTGCGGGTGGACGGCTGGGGCGACGTGGCGCACCTGGACGCCTTGTCGCTGGACGAAATCGATCAATGAGCCCGGCTTGCCGCGCCAATGCAGCCAGTGTTTTGCCGCTTATGTTGGGCTTCGGCGGCAAGTCCCGAAAATCGCTATAAATCTGTATAAGCTCTTGCAAAAACAGTTGCGATAAAAGCAGTGTGCTTGTGCTAATCTTGCTGACAAGAATTAAAACAACAGCGGGACTGCCAGCATGAAACTTAATCTCTTTCCCTCCTGGACTCAGCGTGCCGCAGAGCCTGAACCGTTGGTCGAAGCGGCCGCGGGGAAACAGAGCGCGCCCGCTGCGCCGGCGCTGAACGATGAGCAGCTGGCGCTGGTCGGCGTATTGCACCAGCTGCTGCAAACCCTGCCGCAAGCCTATAGCGGCCGTGAAAGCGTGAAGCGCCTGTGCCAGATGATCCTGCCTGCCAGTCCGCATATCCGGCTGGTGTGGGTGGGATTCTGCCAGGACGATTCGGAGGCGACCATCAAGCCGGCGGCGATTGTCGGCCCGGCGCGGGGCGAGTCGGATCATTGGCAGCTGGCCAAGGATTGTTTTGACTACGTGGCGCCGTTTGCCCAGGTCGCCGATTGGGAGGCCGGCCACGACAGCGACTTCCATGCGCTCTTTACACCCTGGCAAGCGCACCCTGAGCACTGCTCCGCCAAGGCGGCGCTGGCCATACCGCTGCGTTCGGAAAAAGCCCGCATGCACGGCATGATGGTGTTTTATGCCGATAGCGAGGATTATTTTTCAGAAACCGGGTTTGCTTCGTTCCAGGCTTTCGGCCATGTGTGCGAAGTGATCTGGAAGCAATCCAATTTGTCGCACCTGCTCACGCGCCAGGTGCAGCTTGATTCGCTGACCGGCCTGCTGACACGGCGCCGCATCGTGCATGTCTATGAGGAAGCGGTAGCCGCCACCGCTATCGATGAGTCGCCGCTGTCCATCCTGTATTGCCAGCTGGACGATTTCCACAAGATCAACGACCTGTACGGCTGGGCAGTGGCCGACAATATCCTGGCGGCATTCGCCAAGGATACCGGCTGCCAGCTGCGCAAGACCGACAGCGGCGGCCGCTGGAACGCCACCGAATTCCTGTATGTGTTGCCGGCAACCGACACCGTCGATGCCGACAACCTCGCCGAGACTTTTCTCGGCCATTTCAAGCACCATCCGGTGAACATCGAAAACTGGTCGATCCGGCTCGCGCTGTCGATAGGAGTGGCCACTTACGGCGCCGACGGCCGCGGCCTGGATGAACTGATCCATTACGCCACCCAGCACCTGCGCAGCTCCGCCGAAGACGAACTTTGATTGTGCAAAACCCCGCTTGCTTCGGCAATCGGGATAAAATGACGCCTTTCCCTTGCGATTTCATCCCGAGTCAGCGACGCCGCCGTGAATATTGGCCCTTATTTCCTTCGTAACAACGTCTTTGTGGCGCCCATGGCGGGCGTCACGGACAGACCGTTCCGGCAGCTCTGCAAAGAGCTGGGCGCCGGCTATGCGGTGTCGGAAATGGCCGCCTCCAATCCGCGCCTGTGGCAGACCGAGAAGACTTCGCGCCGCATCAACCACGACGGCGAGATGGAGCCGCGGGCGGTGCAGATCGCCGGCGCCGATCCGCTGATGCTGGCGGAATGCGCAAAATACAATGTCGACCACGGTGCGCAAATCATCGACATCAACATGGGATGCCCGGTCAAGAAAGTGTGCAACAGCTGGTGCGGTTCGGCTTTATTGCAGGATGAGCAACTGGTGGCAAGGATACTGGAAGCGGTGGTGGACGCGGTCGACGTCCCGGTCACGTTGAAGTTTCGCACCGGCTGGGACCGTCTCAACAAGAACGCCTTGCGTATCGCGCGGCTGGCGCAAGCCAGCGGCATCGCCATGCTGACCTTGCACGGCCGTACGCGCGCCGACGGTTATAGCGGCGACGCCGAATACCAGACCATTGCCGCAGTCAAGGCAGCGGTCACGATCCCGGTAGTGGCCAACGGCGACATCACGACGCCCGAAAAAGCACGGCAAGTGCTGGAGTACACCAAGGCCGACGCCATCATGGTGGGGCGCGCGGCGCAGGGCCGGCCATGGATTTTCCGCGAGATCGAGCACTATCTGCGCACCGGGGAATATTTGCCGGCGCCGCTGGTGACGGAAGTGCAACAGCTGATGGATGAACATCTGCGTGCGCATTATGGATTTTATGGCGACTACTTGGGGGTGCGTACCGCCCGCAAGCATATTGGCTGGTATGTGCGCGATTTGCCTGGCGGGGAGGCATTCCGGCAACGCATGAACCTGCTGGAAGATTGCGGCCAGCAGCTGGCCGCAGTAAATAGCTTCTTCGAATCGCAGTTTGCGTTTGGGGAGCGGTTACAATACGGGGTGGCCGAGCAGATGCTGGCGGCCTGAATCAGATCAACAAGAAACAGGACCAGGATTTCCCCAGCAAGGCGGGCATGACGCCGTCGACGGAACGCTGATGGAATGCCGAAATCCTGAAAAAAAGAATAGTAAAAAAGAATGAGCAAAGAAAGTATCCAAGACGTGGTGAAGCAAAGCCTTGAAAAATATTTCAAGGACCTGGGCGAGCAGCCGCCGTCGAACGTGTATGACATGGTGATTTCCACGGTTGAAAAACCGGTGCTGGAAGCCGTGATCGCGCGCGCCGAAGGTAACCAGTCGCATGCAGCCGAAATGCTGGGCATCAATCGCAACACCCTGCGCAAGAAATTGCAGCAGCACGGTCTTTTGTAACAGGCAGTTCCAAGGATCCGCGGCGCCAAGCCAGAACCCACAGCAGGCCGCAGTTCTCGCCGAGACAGGCACCCAGGCTGTATTTATCCGTTTCCCCTTCCCTTCCAGAGTTTTCATCATGATTAAACAAGCCCTCATTTCCGTATCCGACAAAACCGGGATACTTGATTTCGCAAAAGAGCTGTCGGCGCTGGGTGTGAACATTCTGTCGACGGGCGGCACCGCCAAGCTGCTGGCCGATAACGGCATCAAGGTGACCGAAGTGGCGGATTACACCGGTTTCCCGGAAATGCTCGACGGCCGCGTCAAGACCCTGCATCCGAAAGTGCATGGCGGCATCCTGGCCCGCCGTGATTTCCCCGAGCATGTCGCGGCCCTGGCGCAGCACCAGATCCCGGTGATCGACATGGTGGTGGTCAATCTCTACCCGTTCCAGCAGACCATCGCCAAGGAGCAGTGCTCGCTGGAAGACGCGATCGAGAATATCGATATCGGCGGTCCTGCCATGCTGCGTTCATCGGCCAAGAACCATAAGGATGTGATCGTGCTGTGCGATCCCAGCGATTACGCCGGCGTGCTGGCCGAGCTCAAGGCGCACGACGGCGAAGTCGGCTACGGCACCAAATTTGCGCTGGCGAAGAAGGTGTTTGCCCATACCGCCCAGTACGACGGCGCCATCACCAACTATTTCACTTCGCTGGGCGAAGACAAGCAGCACACTACCCGCAGCGCCTATCCGGCGACGCTGAACCTGCATTTCGAAAAGGTGCAGGAAATGCGTTACGGCGAAAACCCGCACCAGTCGGCGGCGTTTTACCGCGATACCCGCCATGTTGAAGGCGCGCTGGCCAACTACAAGCAGTTGCAGGGTAAAGAGCTGTCCTACAATAATATCGCCGACGCCGATGCGGCGTGGGAATGCGTCAAGACTTTCAACGAAACCGCCTGCGTCATCATCAAGCACGCCAATCCCTGCGGCGTCGCCATCGGCAACAATCCGCTGGAAGCGTACAGCAAGGCGCTGCAAACCGATCCGACTTCAGCCTTTGGCGGCATCATCGCCTTCAACCAGGAGCTCGACGGCAATGCCGCCGAAGCCGTCGCCAAGCAGTTCGTCGAAGTCATCATCGCGCCGTCCTTCACGGAACAGGCGAAGCAGGTTTTTGCCGCCAAGCAGAATGTACGCTTGCTGGAAATCCCGCTAGCGCACGCTATCAACCTGCATGATTTCAAACGGGTCGGCGGCGGCCTGCTGGTGCAATCGCCGGATGCGCGCAACGTCGCCCTGAGCGAACTCAGGGTAGTAAGCAAGAAGCAGCCGACCCAGCAACAGCTGCAGGACCTGATGTTTGCCTGGCGCGTCGCCAAGTTCGTCAAATCGAACGCCATCGTGTTTTGCGGCAATGGCATGACCTTGGGCGTCGGCGCCGGCCAGATGAGCCGGGTCGATTCCGCCCGCATCGCTTCGATCAAGGCGCAGAATGCCGGTTTGTCGCTGGTTGGTTCGGCGGTGGCCTCGGATGCGTTTTTCCCGTTCCGCGACGGCCTCGATGTCGTGGTTGACGCCGGCGCCACCTGCGTGGTGCAGCCGGGCGGTTCGATGCGCGACCAGGAAGTGATCGACGCCGCCGACGAACATGGCGTCGTCATGCTGCTCACCGGCACCCGCCACTTCCGTCACTAAGTAGCAGCGACCGGGGTGCGGCGCTTGTCACCGCGCGACACTTCGGTCATCGTCTGGTCATATGAAAATCCTCGGTATCGACCCCGGTCTGCGGACCACCGGTTTTGGCGTCATCGACAAGCAGGGCAGCAAGCTCAGCTATATTGCTTCGGGCACCGTCAAGACCCCCGATGCCGATCTGCCGCAACGCCTGAAGGTGATCCTGGCCAGCGTTTCGGAAGTCATCCGCACCTATGCGCCGGATTGCTCGGCGATCGAAAAAGTCTTCGTCAACGTCAATCCGCAATCGACGCTGTTGCTCGGCCAAGCCCGCGGCGCAGCGATTTGCGCCTTGGTCAGCGCGGATTTGCCGGTGGCTGAATATACCGCCTTGCAGATCAAGCAGGCGGTCGCCGGCCATGGCAAGGCGCAAAAGCAGCAGGTGCAGGACATGGTGCAGCGGCTGCTGCAGCTGCCCGGGCTGCCTGGCACCGATGCCGCCGATGCATTGGCGGTGGCGATCTGCCATGCCCACAGCGGCGAGGCACTGGCGCATCTGAGTGCGCTGGCGCCGGGCCTGGCCAAGAAGGGGTTAAGGGTGCGCGGCGGACGGCTGGTGGGTTGAGCCGCTATTGCTGTCCCGTCTGTTCCCGATTCTGGTGCATTGTTTGATGCTGGTTCTTGTCGCTACAATAGGAATTAATTCTATTCCGCCATCCGCAGCCGTTTATCCCGCGCTATCAAGCCGCCTACTCCTCGCTTTATCTGCGATTTGTCTCATTTTGCGTATCGGAAGCTTCGTTCAATTGTGAACCTTTGTTTCCGCAAAATTACGGCAAACACATGTGTATATCTGAGAGCTGACATTTACATATAGCGCTAAGTCCTTCATTTATTTAGCAATTCAAAATAAGGGCACTCTCGGCCGATTGTGAGGTACCAGCGCTAAGTCATTGACTTTACTCGGATATCTTGCAATTGCAGGCAGCTAAATGGCTTGACCTAGAATAGTGCATCCTCTAAAGTGGGTGGAAGTGTGGAAAAGTGTTTTTTTGTGGGGCATTTTTACTTGCTGCCAGAGAATTTTTTCAAGATTGATTAAGGAGCGTGTGCGGTGTTTCAGGGGGCGTCAGCATTAAATCTCGATGCGAAAGGGCGGATGGCAGTGCCGTCCAAGCATCGTGACGCGCTCACCGTTCAGTGCGAGGGGCGCTTGACGCTCACCAAGCACCCGCATGGCTGCCTGCTGCTGTTTCCCCGTCCGACCTGGGAGAGCCACCGCGAACAGATCGCTGCGTGGCCGATGTCGGCGCGCGCCTGGCAGCGGATTTTCCTTGGCAACGCCTCCGACGTCGAGCTTGACTCCGCCGGCCGGATCCTGGTGGCGCCGGAGCTGCGTTCGGCCGTCGGCCTGACGCGCGAGGTGATGCTGCTGGGCATGGGAAGCCATTTCGAGATTTGGGATGCAGCCAAGCTGGCTGAGAGCGAGTCGCAAGCAGTTGCGGCTGGCATGCCCGAAGTGTTAAGCAATTTTTCGTTCTGACGGGCCGGCCATGAGTGAACCAGTGGTGCCCGAGTTCCAGCACCGCACCGTGTTATTGGATGAGGCTGTCAGTGCGTTGGCGATCGTCGGTGCGCGTGCGGACGGCATCTATGTCGACGGTACTTTCGGCCGCGGCGGCCACAGCCGCAAGATTTTGCAGAGCCTGGGGCCGCGCGGCCGCCTGATCGCTTTCGACAAGGATCCGCAGGCCATCGCTACCGCGGCCGAGATTGCCGATCCGCGTTTCGAGATCGTGCACGACAGTTTTGCGACGATGGCGCAGGCATTGCAGGAAAGAGGCATACAACAAGTCGACGGAGTGTTGCTGGACCTGGGCATCTCGTCGCCGCAGGTGGACGACGCCAGCCGCGGATTCAGTTTCCGCGCCGACGGCCCGCTCGACATGCGCATGGATACGACGCGCGGCATGTCGGCAGCAGCCTGGCTGGCAGTCGCAGATGAACAAACAATCGGAAAGGTGGTACGTGATTATGGGGAAGAACGGTTTGCTGTTCAGATTGCAAAGGCGATTGTTGCTAGCCGGAAAGTCCAGCCCATTACTGGCACACGACAGCTTGCCCAGATCGTGGCAAACGCCGTCAAGACCCGCGAGAAAGGCAAAGACCCGGCCACTCGCACCTTTCAGGCTATACGGATTTTCATCAATCAAGAGCTTGAAGAACTCGAGATAGTACTGGATCAGGCATTTCGGCAGATGGCCCAGCAAGGGAGATTAGTCGTGATCAGCTTTCATTCGCTGGAAGATCGGATCGTCAAGCAGTTCATGGCTTCCAAGGCCAGGCTGCCGCAGCCCGACCGTCGCCTGCCGATTCGCGCGGTTGACCTGCCGCAGCCGGAACTGAAGCTGGTGGCCAGGATCAAGCCGTCCGACACCGAAGTCGCCGACAATCCGCGCGCGCGCTCCGCCATCATGCGGGTCGGCGAGCGCCTGGCCGCACCTGCCGGAGTCCAGCCGTGAGCGGGCGCCTCAATTTTGTCCTGGCCCTGGCGCTGGTGCTATGCGCATTGGCGCTGGTCAACGCCCAGTACCAGGCGCGCCAGCTGTTCATTGAACTGGAACGGGCCGCCAGCCAGTCGCGCCAGCTGGACATCGAATGGGCCCAACTGCAACTTGACCAGTCGACGCTGGGCAAGAACGCCAGGATCGAAGCCAGCGCCACGCGCGACCTGAACATGGTGCCGCTGACTGCTGCCCGCACCCAATACCTGACGGTGGGGGAAAAATGACGCGTAATCCCCCGCGCAGCTCGCACACAGGACGGATTGCCGCCGGCAAGGGAGTGCCGTTTTCGGCCAGCCCCATGCTCAAGGTCAAGCTGCCGGCATGGCGCTCGCGGGTAGTCTTGTTCGCCATGTTTGCGGCCTTCCTGGCGCTGATCGTGCGCGCTCTGTGGCTGCAAGGCATTTCCACCGATTTCCTGCAGAAGCAAGGCGCTTCGCGCTATGCGCGCACCCTGGAGCTGCCGGCCACGCGCGGCAAGATCACCGACCGCAACGGCCAGGTGCTGGCATCTTCGGTGCCGGTCAAGGCGATCTGGGCGATTCCCGAAGATGTGCAGGCCGCGCCGAAAGAAAAGCTGCAAGCGTTGGCGAAACTGCTCGACATGAGCTACGCCGAACTCAGCAAGAAACTCGATTCCGACCGCAATTTCGTCTACCTCAAGCGCCAGGTAGAGCAAGACGTTTCCGACCAGATCGTCAAGCTTGGCATCGACGGCATCGAGACCCGCAAGGAATACAAGCGCTTCTATCCGGAAGGCGAGGTGATGGCGCACGTGGTCGGTTTTACCAATGTGGAAGACGCCGGCCAGGACGGCATGGAATTGTCGCAGCAGAAAAACCTTGCTGGCACTACCGGCAGCCGGCGCGTCATCAAGGATCGCCTGGGCCGCATTGTCGAGGATATCGAAGCGGTCAAGGAACCGCATGACGGCAAGGACCTGGTGCTGTCGATCGACAGCAAGATCCAGTACATCGCGTTTACCCAATTAAAAGAAGCCGTGGCCAAGAGCAAGGCCAAGGCGGGCGGCATCGTCGTGGTCGACGCCAAGACCGGCGAGGTGCTGGCGCTGGCCAACCTGCCCAGCTATAACCCGAATGACCGCTCGGTGCTGACCGGCGCGCAATTGCGCAACCGCGTGATGACCGACACCTTCGAGCCGGGCTCGACCCTGAAGCCGTTTACCGTGGCGCTCGCACTCGACACCAACCGGGTGCAGGCCACCACCACCTTCCAGGTGCCCGACAAGATGACCATCGGCACCGCGACCGTGGGCGATTCCCATCCGCATCCGGTGTGGACCATGAGCGTTGCGCAGATCATCCAGAAATCCTCGAATATCGGCACCGCCAAGATCGCGCTGCAAATGCCGGCAGAGGAAATGTGGGAAATGTTCACCACGGTCGGCCTCGGCCAGCAGCCGAAATTCGGCTTCCCCGGCGCTGTCGCCGGCCGGGTGCGTCCTTTCAAGTCATGGCGGCCGATCGAACAGGCCACCATGAGCTACGGCCATGGCATCTCGGTATCCCTGATCCAGATGGCGCACGCTTACACGATCTTTGCGCGCAACGGCGACCTGATCCCGCTGTCGTTCCAGAAAGTCAACGATCCTCCGGTCGGCCAGCGCGTGGTTTCTGAAAAGACCGCGCTCACCATGCGCGCCATGCTGGAGCGGGTCACCGCACCGGGCGGCACTGCGCCTAAAGCGCAAGTGCCGGGTTACCGCGTGGGCGGCAAAACCGGCACCGCCTACAAGATAGAAGGCGGCAAATATGTCAAAAAATATATCGCCGATTTCGTCGGTTTTGCACCGGCTTCCGACCCGCGCCTGATTATTGCGGTGATGGTGGACGAGCCTAGCGTCGGTTCGCATTTCGGCGGCGATGTGGCGGCACCGGTATTCGCGACGGTTGCGGCGAATGCCTTGCGGGCGCTGAACGTGTCGCCGGATTCCACCGTCACCGACATCATCATCCCGACCGACGGTCCGCAGGAGGGCTTGTGACGAAGCCTAAGCTACAGCAGTTGCCAGAAATCCAGCAATGGCTGGACAGCGTTGCCCCGGCAGGTGCGGAGTTGGTGTCGGACTCGCGCAAGGTGAAAGCCGGCGACGTGTTCTTTGCCTATCCGGGCGATGCCGCGGATGGCCGCGCCTATATTGCACAGGCGCTGGAAAACGGCGCCTGCGCGGTGTTGTACGAGAAAGAGAAATTTGCCTGGGACACAACCTGGCGCGCTCCGCATCGCGCAGTGAGCGGGCTCAAGCAGCTCAGCGGCGAGATCGCCCACGGTTATTACGGCCAGGCGGACCAGGGCATGCTGGTGGTGGCCGTCACCGGCACCAATGGCAAGACTTCGTGCAGCCAATGGCTGGGCCATGCGCTGTCGCACCTGGGCCAGGCTACCGGTGTGATCGGCACCCTGGGCACAGGGATCTATACACAAGGCGAGCGCGGCGAATTCGAGGAAACCGGCAACACCACGCCGGACGCGCTGCTGCTGCAGCAAACGCTCAACGGCATGCGGCGGCAAGGCGCGACCGCACTGGCGATCGAAGCATCGTCGATCGGCCTGGAGCAGGGACGCCTGAACGGCTTGCATGTCGACATCGCCCTGTTCACCAATTTCACGCGCGATCACCTGGACTACCACGGCGACGAGCAGCACTACGAAGCCGCCAAGCGCATGTTGTTCGACTGGCCCGGACTGCAGCACGCGGTGATCAATCTCGACGACGCCATGGGTTTGCGCCTGGTGAAGCATCTGGCGCAGAAGCAACCGGCAATTCCGGTGATCGGCTATAGCTGCGAGGAACTGGAAGCGCCGTCGGGCGTTTCTGAGGCCGGGGCCCCGGCGGCCGGCGCCCCGGTGCTGCGCGCCTCGGCGATCCGCACCAATGCCAACGGCACGGCGTTCCATGTCGATTCGCCTTTCGGTTCGGCGCAAGTCAAGACGCAGCTGGTGGGACAGTTCAATGTCAGCAATGCACTGGGCATCCTGGGCGTGCTGCTGGCAAAAGGCGTGGCTTGGGACGCCGCGCTGAATGCGATTGAACTGTTGGTTGCGGTGCCGGGTCGAATGCAGCAGTTCGGCGGCCAGGACGCGCCGCTGATAGTGATCGATTATGCACATACCCCTGATGCGCTGGAAAAAACCTTGAATACCTTGCGGCAAGTATCGCAGCAGCGCAATGGCGAGTTGTGGTGCGTATTCGGTTGCGGCGGCGATCGCGATCCAGGCAAGCGGCCGCAGATGGGCGCCGTGGCGGAACGCGCGGACCACGTCATCGTCACCAGCGACAATCCCCGCAGCGAAGAACCCGCCGTCATCATCAGCCAGATCCTGGCCGGGATGAAAGCGCCGCAGGCAGCGCAGGCGCTGGAAGACCGCGCTGCCGCGATTTTATGGGCGGTGCGGCATGCGGCCAAGGCCGACGTGGTCTTGCTGGCAGGCAAAGGACATGAAACTTACCAGGAAATAAAAGGAAAGAAATTGCCGTTTCTAGATGCCGACCATACCGCGCTGGCCCTGGCTGCGCGCGCCACGATGAAAGGCGGCAGCATATGAAGACTTCATTGCAGCAATTGCAATCGTGGCTGGGATTGCCGCCGGCAGGCGCCGCCAGCCAGGTCGCGCTGAACGGCTTGTGCACCGACAGCCGTGCGGTGACGCCAGGTTCACTGTTTGTCGCCTTGCGCGGCGAGCGCTTCGACGCCCATGATTTCCTGGAGCAGGTAGTGGCCCAGGGCGCCGCTGCAGTGGTGGTGGAGCGCGACCCAGGCACGCTGGCGGCGCCGGCGCTGGTGGTAAGCGACACCAGGGCTGCGCTGGGCAGGATAGGACAGTGCTGGCGGCAGCAATTCACGCTGCCCCTGATTGCCGTCACCGGCAGCAACGGCAAGACCACGGTAAAGGAAATGATTGCCGCGATCCTGGCCGCGGCTTTCGGCGTCGACAAGTCGCTGGCGACACGCGGCAATTTCAACAATGAGATCGGCGTGCCGCTGACCTTGCTGCGGCTTGAAGCCGGCCACCAGGCCGCCGTGATCGAGCTTGGCATGAACCATCCCGGCGAAATTGCGCTGCTGACGGCATTGGCGGAGCCGACGGTGGGGCTGGTCAACAATGCCCAGCGCGAGCACCAGGAATTCATGGCCAGCGTGGCGGCGGTGGCCGAGGAAAACGGCAGCGTGATCCGCGGCCTGCCGGCCAGCGGCATCGCGGTGTTTCCGGCTGACGACCCATATACCGGCCTGTGGCGCGGTTATGCCGCCGGCAAGGCCGGCAGCATCAGTTTCGGCCTCACGCCTGATGCCGATGTCAGCTGCAGCTACGCTAGCGCGGCGCATGGTTTCGGCAGCGACCTGATCGTTACCTTCGCCACCGCGGGAGGTCCGCAAATATTTGCATTGCAGCTGGCTGCCGCCGGCGAACACAATGTGCGCAATGCGCTTGCCGCGATCGCCTGCACCCTGGCGATCGGCGTCGACGTCGCGGCGATCAAGCGCGGCCTGGAAACATTCGTGCCGGTCAGCGGCCGCCTGCAGCGCAAGCTGGCGACAGTCGCCGGCTGCGCCGGGGCGCTGGTGATCGACGACACCTACAACGCCAACCCGGATTCGGTGCGGGCCGCCATCGATGTGCTGGCGCAAGCAGGCGCGCCGCGTCTGCTGGTGCTGGGCGACATGGGCGAAGTCGGCAACGAAGGCAGCAAGTTTCACCAGGAGATCGGCGCCTACGCGCAGCAGCGCGGCATCAGCCGGCTCTTCACCCTGGGCGAGCTGGCGGCCGACGCCAGCGCTGCCTTCGGTCCGCAAGCACAACACTTTAACGACATCGCAGCGTTGCTAGCCGCGCTCGATGCGACCATGACGCCGGACACCACGGTGCTGATCAAAGGGTCGCGTTTCATGAAAATGGAACGCGCTGTCCAGCACCTGGCCGGTACAACATCTGAGGGGATTCACTAACATGCTGCTATGGCTGGCACAAAATTTCCAGCAGGATTTCAGTTTCCTGCGCGTCTTCAACTTCATCACGTTTCGCGCCGTGTTCGCGACGTTGACGGCGCTGATGATCGGCCTGATCGCGGGACCTGGCGTGATCCGCATGCTGGCGCGCCTGAAGGTAGGCCAGGCGGTGCGCACCGACGGTCCGCAGACGCACCTGATCAAATCCGGCACGCCGACCATGGGCGGGGTGCTGATCCTGATTGCGATCGGCATTTCGACCTTGCTGTGGAGCGACCTGGGCAACCGTTTTGTCTGGATCGTACTGGTAGTGACGCTGGGTTTCGGCACCATTGGCTGGGTCGACGATTACCGCAAGGTGGTCTACAAGGATCCGAACGGCATGCGTTCGCGCGAAAAGTATTTCTGGCAATCGGTGATCGGCGTCGTCGCCGCGATCTACCTGGCGTTCTCGGTCTCGGCGCCGAACAATACCCAGGTCTGGGACCTGTTCGTAGCCTGGGTCGAATCCGGCTTCAGCCTCGACCTGCCGCCCAAGGCCGACCTGATCGTGCCTTTTTTCAAGACCATCAGCTATCCGCTGGGGGTCTGGGGTTTCATGGCCTTGACCTATTTTGTCATCGTCGGCACCAGCAATGCGGTCAACCTGACCGATGGCCTGGACGGCCTGGCGATCATGCCGACCGTGATGGTAGGGGCCGCGCTGGGTTTGTTCGCCTACCTGACCGGTAACGTCACTTTCGCCAAATACCTGCTGATCCCGCATATCCCGGGCGCCGGCGAACTGCTGATTTTCTGCGGCGCGATGGCCGGCGCCGGCCTCGCTTTCCTTTGGTATAACGCCTATCCGGCCCAGGTATTCATGGGCGATGTCGGCGCACTGGCCTTGGGCGGCGCCTTGGGCACCGTAGCAGTCATCGTGCGGCAGGAAATCGTGCTGTTCATCATGGGCGGTATTTTCGTAGTCGAAACTTTATCGGTCATGTTGCAGGTAGTGTATTTCAAGTACACGAAAAAACGTTTCGGCGTGGGTCGCCGGGTATTGCTGATGGCGCCTTTGCACCATCACTATGAACAAAAAGGCTGGAAAGAAACGCAGGTTGTGGTGCGCTTCTGGATCATCTCGATGATGCTGGTGCTGTTTGGGCTTTCAACTCTGAAGTTAAGGTAGGCAGGTAAGGCGGGAATGGACTATACGGGTAAACATGTTCTGGTATTAGGGCTTGGAGAATCGGGCCTGGCATCCGCATTGTGGCTGGCGCACTGCGGTGCGACGGTGCGCGTGGCGGATACGCGCAGCGCGCCGGAACGCTTGCCGCTGCTGCAACAGGCGATTCCGGCGGTGGAATTCTTCGGCTCGGGCGAGGGTTTTGACGCCAGCCTGCTGGACGGCATCGATTTTGCCGTCACCAGCCCCGGCCTGGCGCCCGCCGGCGAGCTGAAGGAAATCCTGTCGGCGGCGACCGACCGCAACATCCCGGTATGGGGTGAAATCGAAGTGTTTGCGCAAGCCCTGGCGGCATTGCGCGAGAGCCGCGCATATGCGCCGAAAGTCATCGCCATCACCGGCACCAACGGCAAGACCACGGTCACCAGCCTGATCGGCCTGCTGTGCGAACGCGCCGGCCTGACGGTGCAGGTGGCCGGCAATATCAGCCCGGCCGCGCTGGACGTATTGCGCAGCGCGCTGGAAAAAGATGCTTTGCCGCAGGTCTGGGTGCTGGAGCTGTCCAGCTTCCAATTGCATTCAACCTGCAATCTGCAAGCCGATGCGGCCACCATCCTGAATATTACCCAGGACCACCTCGACTGGCACGGCGACATGGAGTCTTATGTCGCCGACAAGGCGCGCATTTTCGGTGCCGATACGGTACGGGTGCTGAATCGCGACGATCCTTTGACAATGCAGTTCAATAACGGCAACAGCATCAGTTTCGGCTTTGACGAACCGCTGGACGGCGATTGTTTCGGCCTGGTGAGCGACAACGGCATGCAATGGCTGTCGGTGGCGGTGCCGGGCGACGAAGAGGAACGCGCCGCAGACGGAAACAGGAAGCGGCGCAACAAGAAAGAACAGCTGGCCTTGCTGCCGGTTTCGGTGAAACGCCTGATGCCGGCCGACGCGCTGCGGATCCGCGGCCGCCACAATGCAGCCAACGCGCTGGCCGCGCTAGCCTTGTGTCGCGCCATCGATTTGCCTTTTGCGCCGCTGCTTCACGGCTTGCGCGAGTATCACGGCGAACCGCACCGGGTCGAACTGGTGACGACGATTGGCGGCGTGGAATACTACGACGACAGCAAAGGCACCAATGTCGGCGCCACGGTGGCGGCATTGAACGGATTGGGACGCGGCTGCGACGGCGACGGCAACGCCAGTCGCCTGCTGCTGATCGCCGGCGGCGAAGGCAAGGGACAGGATTTTGCGCCGCTGGCCGCGCCATTGGCCGCCTATGGCCGCGCATTGCTGCTGATCGGCCGCGACGCTCCAGCGATCCGCGCTGCGGTCGAAAAACAGGCAGCCGGCATCGCCATGATCGATTGCGCGACCTTGGAAGAGGCGGTCGCGCGTGCCGCCGAACTTGCGCACGCGGGCGATGCGGTATTGCTGTCGCCGGCTTGCGCCAGCTTCGACATGTTCCGCAATTACGCCCATCGCGCGCAAGTATTCGTCGATGCCGTACGTGAACTGGCCTTGTCGCGTGGCGAGGTCGGGCTATGAAATTCGCCTTTCCATCATTTTCAGGCAAGCCGGCGGACCAAGCGCCGGCGCGGCCGCGCACGCTTGATAGCCAGAAACCTGGCGTCCAGCGTTCGAAAATGATGGAGTACGACCAGCCGCTGGTGTGGGTGGTCGTGCTGCTGATGCTGTTCGGGCTGGTGATGGTGTATTCGGCTTCGATCGCGCTGCCGGATTCACCCAAGTATTCGAATTACACGAATGGCCACTTCCTGGTGCGGCAAGCGATCTTTATCGCCGTTTCGCTGCTGGCAGGACTGGTGACGTTCCGCATCCCGATTGCCACCTGGCAGCGCTGGGCGCCATACCTGTTCGTGGTCACCTTGATCCTGCTGGCGATGGTGCTGGTGCCGGGCCTTGGGCGCGGCGTCAATGGCGCCAAGCGCTGGCTGTCGTTCCGCGTATTCAATTTGCAGCCATCGGAATTGATGAAACTGTTCATTGTCCTGTATGCCGCCAACTACACGGTGCGCAAGCAGGAAGTGATGCACAAGCTGACCAAGGGATTCCTGCCGATGACCGCCGCGGTCGGGCTGGTCGGCCTGCTGCTGATGCTGGAGCCGGATCTCGGCGCGCTCGGCGTGATCGTCTGCATCGCGATGGGCATCCTGTTCCTGGGCGGGATCAACGGCGTCTGGTTCGGCGGCATAGGGGCGATGCTGGCCGGCATGTTCACGCTGGTGATCTGGCTGTCGCCATGGCGGCGCGAGCGGATCTTCGCATACCTGAATCCATGGGCGGAAGAAAATGCCCTGGGCAAGGCTTATCAGCTGTCGCATTCGCTGATCGCCTTCGGCCGCGGCGAACTGTTTGGCGTCGGCCTCGGGGCCAGCGTCGAGAAACTGCATTATCTGCCGGAAGCGCATACCGACTTCTTGCTGGCGGTAATCGGCGAAGAACTCGGATTTGCCGGCGTGCTGGTGGTGGTCATGCTGTTTTACTGGATCATCAAGCGCTCCTTTGAAATCGGCCGCCAGGCGATCGCCATGGACCAGACTTTTGCCGGCTTGACCGCCAAGGGCATAGGGATCTGGATCGGTGTCCAGACCTTCATCAACATGGGCGTCAACCTGGGTTTGCTGCCGACCAAGGGCCTGACCTTGCCGCTGATGAGCTACGGCGGTTCCGGCGTGCTGATCAATTGCGTCGGCCTGGCGATCCTGCTGCGCATCGATTACGAAAACCGGGTTCTGATGCGCGGAGGCCGGGCATGAAACCGGGTATGAAACATTTATTGATCATGGCCGCAGGCACCGGCGGCCACATATTTCCCGGCCTGGCGATTGCCGACACCATGCGCGCGCGCGGCTGGCAAGTGAGCTGGCTGGGCACTACCCACGGCATGGAGCGCGACCTGGTGCCGCAGCACGGCATCGAGATGGACCAGATCACTTTCTCCGGCTTGCGCGGCAAAGGCCTGGCGCATACCTTGCGCGGCGTGTGGCGCTTGCTGGCGAGTTTTCCAGCCTGCTTCCGCATACTGGGCCGGCGCCAGGCCGACGTGGTGTTGGGCATGGGCGGCTATGTGACGGTGCCGGGCGGAGCGATGGCGCGCTTGCGCGGCGTGCCCCTGGTGCTGGTGAATGCCGATGCGGCGTTGCTGTTGTCGAACAAGACCTTGACGCCGCTGGCGCAGCGGGTGCTGTTCGGATTTCCGGCCGATTTCGGCCGGGCCGCCAGCAAGGCGCTGGTCACCGGCAATCCGGTGCGCAAGGAAATCCTGGCGCTGCCGCTGCCGGCAGAACGCTATGGCGGCCGCATCGGTCCTTTGCGTTTGCTGGTGGTGGGCGGCAGCCTGGGCGCGAAGGCGCTCAACGATTGTTTGCCGGCGGCGCTGGCCCTGATCCCTGCCGACCTGCGGCCCAGCATCACGCATCAATCCGGCAAGCAGCATATCGATGCCTTGCGCAGCGCGTATGCGGCAGCCGGCGTGACAGCGGAGGTAGTGGCGTTCATCGACGACATGCCGCGTCGTTATGCCGACGCCGACCTGGTGATTTGCCGCGCCGGCGCGATCACGATTTCGGAATTGACGGCGGCCGGCGTCGCCAGCGTGCTGGTGCCGCTGGTGGCGTCGACCACATCGCACCAGCGCGACAATGCGCGCTGGATGGCGACGCAGAAAGCGGCGATCCATTTGCCGCAGACAGATTTGAGCAAAGAGCGCCTGGCCGCCTTGTTGACGCGGATCTCGCGCCAGGACTGCCAGACGATGGCGCAGGCAGCATATGAAAACGGCCGGCGCGACGCCAACCAGGCGATCGCGCAGGTTCTTGAAGAATTGGCAGGTGCGCAGTGAGTGACGACCATGAAACATAAAGTAAAAAATATCCATTTCGTAGGCATCGGAGGCAGCGGCATGAGCGGCATCGCTGAAGTGCTGCTCAACCTCGGTTATACGATTTCCGGCTCCGATCTCGGCGACAATGCCGCGACGCGGCGGCTGGCCGGCCTCGGCGCCAAAGTCAGCCGTGGCCACGCAGCCGCGAATATCGACCAGGCGCACGCGATCGTGACATCGACGGCGGTGCAGGCCGATAACCCGGAAGTGGTCGCTGCGCGCGAAAAACATATCCCCATCGTGCCGCGCGCGGTCATGCTGGCGGAGCTGATGCGGCTCAAGCGCGGCATCGCGATTGCCGGCACCCATGGCAAGACCACCACCACCAGCCTGGTGGCGAGCGTGCTGGCGCAGGGAGGCCTCGATCCGACTTTCGTGATCGGCGGCCGCCTGACCAGCGCCGGCGCCAACGCCAAGCTGGGTTCGGGCGATTTTATCGTGGCCGAAGCCGACGAATCGGATGCATCGTTCCTGAACCTGTCACCGGTGATCGAAGTGATCACCAACATCGATGCCGATCATATGGATACTTATGATCACGATTTCGGCAAGCTGAAGCAGGCTTTTGTCGAGTTCACCCAGCGCTTGCCGTTTTATGGCGTGGCGGTGCTGTGCATCGATGACGCCAACGTGCGCGAAATCATGCCGCAGATTTCCAAGCTGATCACCACCTACGGTTTCCACGCCGACGCCGATGTGCGCGCGATCGACGCCAAGGCCGTCGCCGGCCACATGCAGTTCACGGTGATCCAGAAGGGTTATGCGGCGATGCCGATCAGCCTGAACCAGCCCGGCATGCACAATGTCCAGAACGCTTGCGCCGCGATTGCGATTGCGCGCGAGCTGGGCGTCGCCGATGCCGCGATCCAGCAGGCGCTGACCGAATTCAACGGCGTCGGCCGCCGCTTCACGCGCTACGGTGAAATCAAGCTGCAGGACGCCGCCGGCAAGGCAAACGGCGAATTCGCCCTGGTCGACGATTATGGCCACCATCCGGTGGAAACCGCGGCGACCATTTCGGCGGCGCGCGGCGCGTATCCCGGGCGGCGCCTGGTGCTGGTGTTCCAGCCGCACCGCTACACCCGTACCCGCGACCTGTTTGAAGATTTTGTGAAAGTGCTGTCCACGGTGGATGTGCTGGTGCTGGCGGAAGTGTACGCCGCCGGCGAAGCGCCGATTGTCGCCGCCGATGGACGCGCCCTGGCGCACGCCTTGCGGGTGGCTGGCATGGCTGAGCTGGTATTTGTGGAAGATATCAATGACATGCCGGCGTCGGTCTTGAATCTGGTGCGCGACGGCGATGTAGTGATGACGATGGGCGCCGGCTCGATCAGCGGCGTGCCCGGCAAGCTTGCGCAGCTGGTAGAGCAGTAAAAAACAGTCAGACCAAATATCGAGATACAAATGAGCAAAAAAATGGTGGCCAATCAATTCGGAAAAGTCGGCGTGCTGTTCGGCGGACGTTCAGCCGAGCGCGAAGTCTCCAACATGTCCGGAGCGGGCGTGCTGCAGGCGCTGAAAAGCCGCGGCGTCGACGCCCATCCTTTCGATCCGGCACAGCGCAGCCTGGCGGAACTGGCGGCGGAAAAGTTCGACCGCGTGTTTATCGCCCTGCACGGCCGCTATGGCGAAGACGGGACGTTGCAAGGCGCGCTGGAGCAGCTCGGCATTCCTTACACCGGGCCGGGCGTGATGGCGTCGGCGATCGCGATGGACAAAGTCATGACCAAGCGCATCTGGCAAAGCATGGCTTTGCCGACGCCGCGCTTCATCGTGCTGGATGCGCACAGCGCGACCCGCGAAGAGTTGCGCCAGGTGCCGGACGTGCTGGGCTTGCCGCTGATGCTGAAAGCGCCGCATGAAGGGTCGACCATCGGCATCAGCAAGGTCGTCGGTTATTCCGACATGAACGAAGGGTTTGCCCTGTGCGCCAAGTTCGATGAAAAAGTGCTGGCGGAAGAATTCATCGCCGGCCGCGAGCTGACGGTGCCGGTGCTGGGCGCCGGCCGCAACGCGCGGGCTTTGCCTATCGTCGAGATCCGCGCACCGGAAGGCAATTACGATTATCAGCACAAATATTTTACCGACGACACCAAGTACCTGTGTCCGGCGCCGCTGGATGAGGCATTGACCCAGCGCATACAGTCGCTGGCGGTACAGGCCTTCAACGCGATCGGATGCGAAGGATGGGCGCGGGTCGATTTCATGCTGCGCTCGTCCGATAACGAGCCGTTCCTGCTGGAGATCAATACCTCGCCGGGCATGACCGGCCATTCGCTTGTGCCGATGGCGGCCAAGGCGGACGGCGTCAGCTACGAAGACCTGTGCGTCGACATACTGAAGTCGGCTTCGCTGGACCTGAAGCCGTCGAAAGACTGGAAACCGGACTGATCCGGGCGGAATACAGAAAGCGTGAATAGAAAACCTTAACGATCCAAGCGATAAAGTCGATAACCATGTGGCAAGACATCAAAATGTTGAACGCAATCTCCGGCACCTTGCTGGGACTGGCTGCGCTCGCATTGCTGGCGTCAGGCGTCTGGTGGCTGGCGCAGCGTCCCATGTTCACGCTGAAGACGATCAGGATCGAGGGGGCGGGGCAGAGCGAACTGCGGCGTGTCAATCCATTGATCATCCGCGCCAGCGCGCTGCCTCGCATCAAGGGCAATTTTTTCACCGCCAACCTGGATACGGTGCGCAGCGCGTTCGAATCGGTGCCCTGGGTGCGCAAGGCGGCGGTGCAGCGCGAATGGCCGGACACGCTGATCGTGACGGTGGAAGAGCACCAGCCGCTGGCGACCTGGGACGACGACGGCCGCTTGCTGTCGGTGTACGGCGATTTGTTTACCGCCAACCTGGACGAGGCGGAAGAGGATGGCGAGCTGCTGCGCTTGTCGGGCCCGAAAGGCAGTGAAAAAGATGTGACGGCGCGCCTGGCGGATTTTCGTGCCTGGTTTGCGCCGCTGAAGCTGAACCCGGTAGAAGTGGATTTATCGAGTCGTTATGCGTGGACCGTAAAACTGGACAACGGCATGACGGTGGAGTTGGGGCGTGAGCAAAACAAGAACACGCTGAAAGACCGCGTGGAACGACTGGTGCAGATTTATCCGCAACTGCTGTCGCGTTTGCAGAACCGGATCGAGAGTGTGGATATGCGGTATCCGAATGGCTTGGCGCTGAAGGTGAGCGGTTTGTCGGCCGGATTGGGAAGCAAGAAAAAATAAGCGAAACACTATGACAAAAGACGCAAAAAACTTGATCGTCGGCCTCGACATCGGCACCTCCAAAGTGGTGGCCGTGGTAGCCGAGGTATTGTCCGACGGGCGCCATGAAGTCATCGGCCTGGGCCAGGCTGAGTCCAAGGGGCTGAAAAAGGGCGTGGTGGTGAACATCGAAGCCACCGTCGAATCCATCCAGCGCGCACTGGAAGAAGCGGAGCTGATGGCCGACTGCAAGATCCGCAACGTGTACACCGGGATCGCGGGCAGTCATATCCGCAGCTTCAATTCCAGCGGCATGGTGGCGATCAAGGACAAGGAAGTCAGCGCGGCCGACGTCTCGCGCGTTATAGAAACGGCCAAGGCGGTCAACATTCCTACCGACCAGCAATTGCTGCATACCGTGCCGCAGGAATTTATTGTCGACAGCCAGGAAGATGTGCGTGAACCAATCGGCATGAGCGGCATCCGACTGGAAGTCAAGGTGCACATCGTCACCGGAGCGGTTTCGGCGGTGCAGAACATCGTCAAGTGCATCCGGCGCTGCGGGCTGGAAGTGTCGGACCTGACCTTGCAGCCGCTGGCCTCGGCCGATGCAGTGTTGACCTCGGACGAGAAAGAGCTGGGCGTGGTGCTGGTCGATATCGGCGGCGGCACCACCGATGTGGCGGTGTTCACCGAAGGCGCGATCCGGCATACCGCGGTGATCCCGATTGCCGGCGACCAGATTACCAACGACATCGCGATGGCGCTGCGGACGCCGACCAACGAGGCGGAAGAAATCAAGTTGCGCTACGGGGTGGCCAAGCAGATCCTGGCCGATCCGGGCGAGACGCTGGAAGTGCCCGGCCTGGGCGACCGCAATCCGCGCACCCTGTCGCGCCAGGCGCTGGCGGCGGTGATCGAACCGCGCGTCGAAGAGCTGTTTGCGCTGGTGCACCAGGTGGTGCGCGAGTCGGGTTACGAAGAAGTGCTGTCGAGCGGAGTAGTGCTGACCGGCGGCTCCGCGATGATGCCCGGCATGATTGAACTGGCGGAGGATATTTTCCTCAAGCCCGCCCGCCTGGGAACGCCGGATTATCGCGGCCAGCTGGCCGACGTGGTGCGCAGCCCGCGTTATTCGACTGTGCTGGGTTTGCTGCTGGAAGCGAAGAAGCAATACCTGCGCGGCTACATCGTGACACGCCAGGAAGGTTCGGCGAAGGCGATCTGGCAGCGCATGAAGGAATGGTTCCTGGGTAATTTTTAAGAACTTTAATACGAGATTTGTTTTTAACGTTGTTTGTGCAACACGCAGTTGTCAGTTGCTAGGCCTCACACAGCGTGATGCCTATTGACTGGATGCTGCATCTTTATGAGGAAATATCATGGAAATCGATATGCTTGACAATGCAACTTTGGGCACCGTGATTAAAGTTGTCGGCGTCGGTGGCGCCGGCGGCAACGCGGTCCAACATATGATCAACAAGGGTGTCTCGGGAGTGGAGTTCATCGCTGCCAACACCGATGCGCAGGCGCTTAAGCAGTCGAAGGCGCACAACGTGATCCAGATTGGCGAGACCGGCCTGGGCGCCGGCATGAAGCCGTCGGTGGGTCGTCAGCTGGCCGAGGAATCGCGCGGCCGGATTGAAGACGCATTGCGCGGCGCGCACATGGTGTTCATCGCCGCCGGCATGGGCGGCGGCACCGGCACCGGCGCTGCGCCGGTGGTGGCGCAGATCGCCAAGGAACTGGGCGCGCTGACGGTGGCGGTGGTGTCGAAGCCGTTTTCATATGAAGGCCAGAAGTGCATGGACATCGCCGATGAAGGCCTGGAAGCCCTGTCCCAGCATGTCGATTCGCTGATCATCATTCTCAACGAAAAGCTCGAAGAGATTTATGAAGACGACAGCATGATGGAATGGCTGCAGCATGCCGACGACGTTCTCAACAACGCTGTTGCGGGGATCGCCGAAATCATCAATGTGCCTGGCCACATCAACGTCGACTTCAACGACGTCAAGACCATCATGGGCGAACAAGGCAAGGCCATGATGGGGACCGCCACGGCATCCGGCGTCGACCGCGCGCGCCTGGCTGCGGAGCAGGCAGTCGCCTCGCCGCTGCTGGACGGCATCGACCTGTCCGGCGCCCGTGGCGTGCTGGTCAACGTTACCGCCAGCCGCAGCCTGAAGGGTAAGGAAATCAAGGAAGTGATGGCGACCGTGCGTGCGTTTGCGGCGCCGGATGCTTCGATTGCCCAAGGCATTGCCTACGACGAAACCATGGGTGACGATATCCGCGTCACCGTGGTGGCGACCGGCCTGGGCCGTGCGCGCAAGGCAGTGCAGCTGGTGCAGGCGCCGATGATGCGTACCGGTACCCACAATGAGCCGATGATGCACGGCCAGGCTTCGGTGGGACACGGCAGCTCTTCGTTCGAAGGCATGAAGGCGCCGGCGGTATGGCGTCGCGAGTCGGCTTCCGATACGGTGCGGGCTTTGGAAAAGAACGGCATGGAAACCTACGACATTCCGGCTTTCCTGCGCAAGCAAGCTGACTGAGCCTAGGCTGTCGTGAGCAATAATGATGGCGGGTGCTGATACCCGCTATCATCGCCGGCGTCCTGCATGAATTTGCGGAACAAGGCATACTGCGGGTTCCACGCCGCGTCGACAGGCGCGGCGTTTTCTTTTGTACTTTTGTAATATCCGCTAACCTCCAGTTCCTCCGAAAATCCGGCATGTGGCTCAGTTCCGTGCTGCATTTTTAGAGGCTTCATCATCCAGACAAGGACTTAATCATGACCATCAAGATCGGCGATAGCCTGCCGGAAGGCAAATTAGCAGAATTCATCGAAACCGAGACCGAAGGCTGCGCGCTCGGACCAAATTCGTTCAATGTGAGCGAGCTGGTGAAGGGCAAGAAAATCGCCTTGTTCGCAGTGCCGGGCGCTTTCACGCCGACCTGCTCCGCCAAGCATTTGCCTGGCTACATCCAGCACGCGGCGGAATTCAAGGCCAAGGGCGTCGATGAAATCTGGGCGATTTCCGTCAATGATGCGTTCGTCATGGGCGCCTGGGGGCGTGACCAGAAAGCCACCGGCATCGTGCGCTTGCTGGCTGACGGCAACGCCGATTTCGTCAAGGCGCTGGGCCTGGATGCCGACTTCGGCAAGTTCGGCATGGGCGTGCGCTCGCAGCGCTTCTCGGCGCTGGTCGAAGATGGCGTGGTCAAGCAGCTGAACGTGGAGCAGGGCGGCAAGTTCGAAGTGTCCAATGCAGAAACCCTGTTGGCGCAACTGGCGTAACAGCTGGCAATTGTCGGTAAACAAGGCGGCGCCCCAGGGCGCCGCTTTTGTGTGCGCGCAGAAACACCTGGCCGTGTTTTTTACCCCACAGTGATTACACATCGCTACAGAATAATTATCAGTCAGACTTATAATGTCATCATGTTGAAACAACGCACCATCAAAAAAATTGTCAAGACGACAGGCATTGGCGTCCATTCCGGCACCAAAGTCGAGCTGACCCTGCGCCCGGCGGCCGTGGACACCGGCATCATTTTCCGCCGTGTCGATATTGACCCTGCTGTCGACTTCCCGGCCAAGGCCACCGAAGTCGGCGATACCCGCATGGCCTCGGTGCTGGTCAAGGATGGCGTGCGCGTCTCGACCATCGAGCATTTGATGTCGGCCTGCTCGGGACTGGGCATCGATAACCTGTATGTCGATGTGACGGCCGAGGAAATCCCGATCATGGACGGCTCGGCGTCGTCATTTGTGTTCCTGCTGCAGCAAGCCGGGCTGGAAGAACAAAACGCCGCCAAGAAATTTGTCCGCATCAAGAAATCCGTCGAAGTGCGTGAAGGCCAGGGCGACCGCGAAAAATGGGCGCGGCTGGATCCTTGCAACGGTTTCAAACTGAAGTTCTTTATCGAATTCAATCACCCTGCGGTGGATGGCACCGGCCAGACTGCGGAAGTCGATTTCAGCATCCAGTCGTATGTGAAAGAAGTGGCGCGCGCCCGCACTTTCGGTTTCATGCAAGATGTGGAAACCATGCGCGGGCTGGGGCTGGCGCGCGGCGGTTCGCTGGAAAACGCCATCGTGATGGATGAGTACCGCATCCTCAACAGCGACGGTTTGCGCTACGAAAACGAATTTGTCCGCCACAAGATCCTGGACGCCATCGGCGATCTGTACCTGATCGGCCATCCGCTCCTGGCCAGCTACACCGCCCACAAGTCGGGCCATGGCTTGAACAACCAGCTGCTGCGCGCGCTGTTGGCGCAGCCGGATGCGTATGAGGTAGTCAGCTTCGATGAACTGGCCGAAGCACCGGGCGCCTACCAGCGCCAGGTCGGGCAGGAATGGGCTTTGAATTAAGGGTTTATGTATAATGCCATTTTTGCAAGATGGCGTTTTCTTGGCTGTGGCGGTTTATTTCTTGTCGCTATAGCGCCTGACCATCGCAGCGATAGCATTTTTCAGCGCTTCGTTTGCAGCCGATGGCTCCAGTTCTTCCATCAACGAAGAGAATGCCGAAACAGCTTTGGATGAAAGTAATGCCTGCTTGACAGCAGGCGCTTTCATTAGGTTTTGGCTTACTTGCACTTTGATTCGGATTGCATTAATCTGCCAATTTCCTGCCAGCAATTGGTTTTGCAGGCGTGGCAGTTGCTGCTTCAGTTTGCTGGCCAGGGCCGCGTTGGGCGCTGACAGTACCAGCTGCCCGGCTTCGCATTGCAATACTTCGCAGGTACTGAACATGGCAGGCAATTCGGCGGCGCATTGTTTTTGCAATGCCGCCATGCGTGTGACAGCGGGCAGCAAAGCCGCCATCTTGTCATTCCCCCGTAAGAAATCGGCAACGGCTTTTTGAGTTTGAGGCCTGGAACCCGTTGTCGCTGGCCGGTAAGAAGAAGGTGAGAGTCTACGCATGATGGTGAAACCATATCACACCTGTGACCCGCTCAGGGCGTCACCGGAGCTGCAATGCAGGTAATTCTGTTGCACCCGCGTTTTAATCGCGCAAAATCCATCACCCTAGGCGCCAAGCACATCATCCTGATGATCGCCGGTTTTTTACTGGCGGTATTGCTGGCGACCGGACTATTGTATTTCCTCACGGCCCGCTACGCGGTTGGCTTGCCGTTTGCCGGCAAGGCGCCCGGCAACTCCGTGGCCGGGGTGCAGGATAAAGACAAGTACCTGAAGGAAAACCTGGCGGCGATGGCCATCAAGCTCGGTGAAATGCAGGCGCAGCTGATGCGCCTGGACGCCTTGGGGGAGCGGGTCCAGGGTTTGGCCGGCGTCAAGCCGGAAGAATTCAATTTCAAGGAAGCGCCGGGACGCGGCGGCGCCGAATCGAGCAGCCTGTACGACAGGCGCTCGCACGACATGAGCATGAGCGAATTCCAGCAGGCGCTGGACGCCATGTCGCGCGACGTGGGTTATCGCACCGATTACCTGAACGTGGTCGAAACCGTACTGATGAGCGACCGGATCAAATCCAAGCTGTTGCCAACCAACCAGCCGGTCAACGTCAACTACAACTCTTCCAGTTTCGGCTGGCGGCTCGATCCTTTTACCGGCCGCAGCGCATTTCATGAAGGACTGGATTTCCCGGCCTCGGTCGGCACCAACATCGTCGCCGCCGCCGCGGGCGTAGTGATTGCCGCCGAATACCATCCGCAATACGGCAATATGCTCGATATTGACCACGGCAACGATATCATCACCCGTTATGCGCATGCATCAAGGCTGCTGGTCAAAGTGGGCGACATCGTGCAGCGCGGCCAGCACATTGCCGATATCGGCACCACCGGACGTTCGACCGGGCCGCACCTGCATTTCGAGGTAAGGATCAAGGGCGTGGCGCAGGATCCGCGCAAGTTTCTGAATGCCGGCACCGACTTGGCGAAAATGGCAACATTGGCAGGGAAGTAATGGATGTTGTTGTAATGCAAGCAGGATAGGCTGGAAGCGGGCACAATTTGCGCAACTTGCTATTGTTTCCTGGCGCATAACCCCAATGTGTCGGGGACTGCATGATAAAATTCTCCGATTATTTAGCCACAGCCCGGTTTCGGGGCCATCCACAAGATGCCACGGAATGCCGCCGGCGCTTTTTTTAGAATCCAAGCATGTCATTACTGACCCAGATTTTCGGTAGCCGCAACCAGCGCCTGCTTAAGCAATATAAAAAAGTCGTCCGACAAATTAATGCACTTGAACCGGCGTTCGAAAAACTGTCCGATGCTGAGCTGCAGGCGAAAACGCCGGAGCTGAAGCAGCGCATTGCCGACGGCGAAAAGCTTGATGCCTTGCTGCCGGAAGCTTTTGCCGTCTGCCGCGAAGCCGGCAAGCGCGTCTTGAAAATGCGCCATTTCGATGTGCAGCTGATCGGCGGCATGGTGTTGCATTACGGGAAAATTGCCGAAATGGGCACCGGCGAGGGCAAGACGCTGATGGCGACATTGCCGGCCTACCTGAATGCGCTGTCCGGCAAGGGCGTGCACGTGGTGACCGTCAATGACTACCTGGCGCAGCGCGATGCCGAATGGATGGGGCGCCTGTATGGCTGGCTGGGCCTGACGACCGGGGTTAACCTGTCGTCGGTAGAGCATGACGCCAAGCAGGTGGCTTATGCTGCCGACATTACATACGGCACCAACAACGAATTCGGTTTCGATTACCTGCGCGACAACATGGTGTACGACGCCGCTGACCGCGTGCAGCGCACCTTGAACTTCGCCATCGTCGATGAAGTCGATTCGATCCTGATCGATGAAGCGCGGACGCCGCTGATCATTTCCGGCCAGGCTGAGAATCATACCGACCTGTATTACAAGATCAATGAAGTGCCGCCGCTGCTGACTCAGCAGATCGGCGAAGAAACGCCGGACGGCAAGGGCAAGGTTGAAGTCCCTGGCGATTACACCAAGGACGAAAAAGCGCACCAGGTCCTGCTGACCGAAGCCGGCCACGAAAAAGCCGAGCAGATCCTGACCAACATGGGCCTGCTGGCAGAAGGCGCGTCGCTGTACGACGCTGCCAACATCAGCCTGATCCATCACCTGTACGCAGCATTGCGCGCGCACTCGCTGTACTTCAAGGACCAGCATTACGTGGTGCAAAACGGCGAAATCGTCATCGTCGACGAATTCACCGGCCGCATGATGACCGGCCGTCGCTGGTCGGACGGCTTGCACCAGGCGGTGGAAGCCAAGGAAGGCGTCAAGATCCAGAACGAGAACCAGACGCTGGCCTCGATCACGTTCCAGAACTATTTCCGCATGTACGGCAAGCTGGCCGGCATGACCGGCACTGCCGATACCGAAGCCTACGAATTCCAGGAAATCTACGGCCTGGAAACCGTGGTGATTCCGCAAAACCGGCCGAACCAGCGCAAGGACCGGCAGGACCAGGTCTACAAGACTTCGCAGGAAAAATACAATGCGATGCTGAAGGATATCCAGGATTGCTACGAGCGCGGGCAACCGGTGCTGGTGGGCACCACCTCGATCGAAAACTCGGAATTGCTGTCCGGGATCCTGACCAAGGCCAAGCTGCCGCACAACGTGCTGAACGCCAAGCAGCATGCGCGGGAAGCGGAAATCATCGCCCAGGCAGGCCGTCCGCAAGCAATCACTATCGCCACCAACATGGCCGGGCGCGGCACCGACATCGTATTGGGCGGGAATGTCGAGAAACAGATCCAGTTCATTGAAGCCGACGACGCGCTCAGCGACACGGAAAAACAACTGCGCTCCGACAAGCTGCGCGACGAGTGGCAATCGCTGCATGACCACGTGGTCAATGCGGGCGGCTTGCATATCGTCGGCACCGAGCGGCATGAGTCGCGCCGGGTGGATAACCAGCTGCGCGGCCGTGCCGCGCGCCAGGGCGATCCGGGTTCATCGCGTTTCTACCTGTCGCTGGACGACGCCTTGCTGCGCATTTTTGCCGGCGACCGCGTGCGCGCCATCATGGACCGGCTGAAAATGCCGGAAGGCGAGCCGATCGAGGCTGGCATCGTTTCGCGTTCGATCGAATCGGCCCAGCGCAAGGTAGAGGCGCGCAACTTCGATATCCGCAAGCAGCTGCTGGAATATGACGATGTCGCCAACGACCAGCGCAAGGTGATCTATCAGCAGCGTAACGAGTTGCTGGAATCGCAAGGCGTTTCCGAGACGGTGGCGTCGCTGCGCGAAGGCGTGCTGGACGACACTTTCCGTACCCATGTACCGGAAGAATCGCTCGAAGAACAATGGGATATCCCAGCGCTGGAAGCCGCCCTGGCCAACGACCTGCATCTGGAAGTGCCGCTTGGCGAGATGCTGAAGTCAGAGCCGAACCTGACCGATGAGCAGCTGCTGGAGCGCGTGCTTGCCGCTGCCAATGCTTCCTATGAGGCCAAGACTGAAATCGTCGGCAAGGAGTCGTTCGCCGGCTTCGAACGCAGCGTCATGCTGCAAAGCGTCGACAGCCACTGGCGCGAACACCTGGCGGCGCTCGATCATCTGCGCCAGGGGATCCACCTGCGCGGCTACGCACAAAAGAATCCGAAGCAGGAATACAAGCGTGAAGCGTTCGAGCTGTTCGGCCAGATGCTGGACCTGATCAAGAACGAAGTGGTCAAGGTAGTGATGACGGTGCGTATCGAAAACCGCGAGGAAATTGCCGCGGCTGAAGAGGAAATGGCGCAGTCCCACGTGGAAAACGTGCATTACCAGCACGCCGACTTCGATCCGAGCGCGGCGCCGGAAGCCTTGCTGGCGCCCACCGCGCATAGCGATGATTCGCAGCAGCCGGGCAGCAGCGTGCCCAAGGTCGGCCGCAACGATCCGTGCCCTTGCGGCAGCGGCAAGAAATACAAGCAGTGCCACGGCCAATTGATGTAAACGCCAATGGCAGGCAGCAAGTTAAAGCAGGGCGGGGAAACCCGCCCTTTGCTTTTGTTGCGGCAGATGTGCACGCGGTCTCCGCATTACCCGTTAATACCCCTTAAAATAAGCACCTGGATTACCTGCCGGTCCGCTGGACCGGGCGATCCGACACCCATTAATTTCGGCATACCAGCGCCGCCAACATCTCTACCTAGTTAAGGATTCTCATGGCCGTCAATTCCCCCATTCCTGTCGCCGCTGACCTGTTGCCTGTGGCCGGCATCGAGCTTGGTCACGCCGAAGCCGGCGTGCGCAAAGCGAATCGCAAGGATTTGCTGGTGATGAAACTGGCGCCGACGGCGACGGTAGCCGGGGTGTTCACGCAAAACCGCTTTTGCGCCGCGCCGGTGCAGGTGAGCAAAGCGCACCTGGCCGCTGCCGAGATTTCCGGCGAGCCTATCCGCGCGCTGCTGATCAATACCGGCAACGCCAACGCTGGCACCGGCGAAGCCGGCCTGGCGGCAGCCAACGCTACTTGCGACGCGCTGGCGGAGTTGCTGGGCTGCCACGCTGCGCAGATCCTGCCGTTCTCGACTGGCGTGATCCTGGAGCCGCTGCCGGTGGAGCGCGTCACTGCCGGCCTGCCGCAGGCGATACAGAATCTGCAAAGCGACAACTGGTTCAATGCCGCCGAGTCCATCATGACCACCGATACCCAGCCGAAAGCCGCTTCGCGCAGCCTGGTTATCGCCGGCAAGAAGGTGACGCTGTCCGGCATCAGCAAGGGCGCCGGCATGATCAAGCCGAACATGGCGACCATGCTCGGTTTCCTGGCGATCGACGCGAAAGTGGCGCAGCCGGTGCTGGAAAAGATGGTGCGCCAGGCTGCCGACCGTTCGTTCAACTGCATCACCATCGACGGCGATACCTCGACCAACGACTCGTTCATGCTGATCGCCACCGGCGCCGGCGAGCTGGAAGTCGGCAGTGTCGACAGCCCCGAATATGCCGAGCTGGCGGCGGCCGTCACCGATATCTCGCAGCATCTTGCGCAGATGATCATCCGTGACGGCGAAGGCGCCACCAAGTTCATCACGGTCACCGTGGAGCAAGGGCAGAGCGTTGCCGAATGCCGCAAGATCGCTTATTCGATCGCGCACTCGCCGCTGGTCAAGACGGCTTTCTTCGCTTCCGACCCGAACCTGGGCCGGATCCTGGCGGCGATTGGCTATGCCGGCGTCGACGACCTGGATGTCAGCAAACTGGACCTGTACCTGGATGACGTGCTGGTTGCCAAAAACGGCGGCCGCAATCCTGAATACCAGGAGGCCGACGGCCAGCGCGTCATGAAACAAAGCGAGATTACGGTGCGGGTGCAGCTGGCGCGCGGCGATGCCGAGGCGACTGTCTGGACTTGCGATTTGTCGCACGATTACGTATCGATCAATGCCGACTATCGTTCTTGAGCGGATGGTTTTCCGGGGAAAATGCCTTCCAAGGCCGGTTGCCGGCCAAGGCGGCGCATTTGCTCCGACAAATAATATTCACCCAGCAGCGTTTTGCTTTGCGTCAGAATGGAAGAAATTCCATTTGTCACAGAACCAGCCATGACTCAATTAGATCAATTCCTGACCCGTGCCGAAGCCCTGCTGGCGCGGCTTGAATCCATCCTGCCGCAAGCCAAGGCGGCTCCCGACTGGCAGGCGGCTACCGCTTTCCGCTGGCGCCATCGGGGCGGCGCGGCTGGCGGTTACCTGCAGGCGGTGGGCCATATCTCCGATATTGCGCTATCGGATTTGCACAATATCGAAGTGCAGAAGCAGCAAATCGACCAGAACACGCGCCAATTCGTGGATGGCCGGCCGGCCAACAACGTGCTGTTGACCGGCGCGCGCGGCACCGGCAAGTCGTCCTTGATCAAAGCTTGCCTGAACCAGTACGCCCCCCAGGGTTTGCGCCTGATCGAGGTAGATAAGGACGATTTGGCGGCGTTGCCCGATATTGTCGACCTGGTGGCTGACCGCCCGGAGCGCTTCATCATCTTTTGCGACGACCTCTCGTTCGAAGAGGGCGAGAGCGGCTACAAGGCGCTCAAGGTGGCGCTCGACGGCAGCATTGCCGCGCAGTCGGACAATGTGCTGATTTACGCCACTTCCAACCGGCGTCATTTGCTGCCGGAGCGGATGTCCGATAACGCCAGCTACAAAACCACCGAGGACGGTGATTTGCATCCGGGGGAAACCGTCGAAGAAAAGATTTCACTTTCAGAGCGTTTTGGACTGTGGGTGTCGTTTTATCCGTTCAAGCAAGACGATTATCTCGATATCGTCGGCCATTGGCTCAGCCATTTCGGCTGCAATGCGGAGCAGATTGCCGAGGCGCGCGGCGATGCCTTGCGCTGGGCCCTGCAGCGGGCCTCGCGTTCGGGCCGGGTGGCGTGGCAGTTCGCCCGCGATTACGCCGGCCGGATGACGCCGCCATGAGCCTTCTTGAGCGGGAACCGGTCAATGTAGCCGTCGGCATCCTGATGAAGCCCAACGGCGACGTGCTGCTGGGCCAGAGGCCCGCGGGCAAGCCGATGGCCGGTTACTGGGAATTCCCGGGAGGGAAGGTAGAGTCGGGCGAGTCGATTTTCGACGCGCTCAAACGCGAACTGCTGGAAGAGCTGGGGGTCGAGATCGCTTCGGCCGAGCCTTGGTGCGGGATCGAGCATCAATATGCCCATGCGCACGTACGGCTGCATTTCTACATCAGCCGCGAATGGCGCGGCGAACCGCAAAGCCTGGAAGGGCAGGCGTTCTCGTGGCAAGGCAGTGTCGACGTCGGGCCTTTGCTGCCGGCGGCGATTCCGTTAATTGAATGGCTGGATGAATTGCGGCAGGAAAGCGTCTAAGCTGCCCGGTGAAATCGGCGACTATTGCGGCAGCTTGCCGTCATCGTCAATTTCATCCGGCGGATTGACAGCCGGAATCGCATATTTTTCTTCAGCCCAGGCGCCCAGGTCGATCTGCTTGCAACGCTCCGAGCAAAACGGCCTGAACCGGTTGGCGGCAATCCATTCAACTTTTGTGCCGCAAGTCGGGCAATCGACGGTAGTAGTCATACAAATCTATTCAAAAAACATTTAAAAATTGCAAAGAGTCAGCTCGAACGGCACATCGCCTTCATAGGCTTTCGGCTTCAGGTCGCCGCCCTGGGTGGTAAAACGTACCCACAGCATGTACTTGTTGGCCGATATCTCAGGGATGGCCGCGAGCCGCTCGTCGATGATCAAGCGCAGCATCTGGTAAGACTTTCCTTGCAGCATTTGCTGGTAACTGCCGTTTTGTGCATCTATCTTTACTGAACTTCCGGTTTCTCGCAGCAGTCGCAATACGATGCTGATAGCGTCGAACAATGGCGCCAGCGGCGCGAACCAGCCGATGATGTCGGCAAACCGCTGTTCGGCGGGGTGTTGCTGCCAGGCATAGTAGGAAGGCAAGTCGAATTCACAGGCGCCGCCGGGAATGATGGTGCGGCCGCGTATGCTCATCAGCCATTCATTCTCGCGGATATGCTGGCCGGTTTTGCCTTGGGTCGCCATCAGCGCCGTGCTGATCCTGTCGATTTCCTGCAGGATGGCGTCCAGCATGTCGGGCGCAACGTTGGGATTGGATTTAAAGCCGAGCAGGGTTTGTTTTTGTCGTTCCAGTTCTTGCAGCAAATCAGACTTCAAATCAGCGCGCCCGGCGACCTCCAGCATCTCGAAAATGGTGGATAGCGCGATATGGTGTTGCAGCGGACTTTCCTGCTGCACGAAAAAGCCGAATCGTTCATGCAGGTCTTCCAGCCGCAACAGGGTGCGAATGCGCTCGTTGAAAGGATATTCGTAGACGATCAAAGTGACATCCCTTAAAAATTTGAGCCGGATAAGACATGATTCTGAACGATGCGAACAGAAATTACAAATGCCCCCCTGTTTTCGACGTTGGGCGGAGGTTTCCTGCTGATATATATAAAGCTTTATACCATTATAGCGATCGGCTCAATGCCTGATATGACGCGTGTAGGCGCGTCACTTGCGGCAATAGCGCCGCAGGCCCGCTGTCATTGACGATCACATCGTCGGCGGCCTGCAGGCGTTGCTGCCTGGAGGCCTGGGTCGCCATGATGGCTTGCACTTGCGACAGGGTCATCGCGTTGCGCCGCATCACGCGTTCCAGCTGGACCTGTTCGTCGCAATCCACGACCAGTATGCGCTGCACCCGTTCTCTCCAGTTGCCTGATTCAACCAGCAGCGGCACCACGAAAATCAGGTACGACCCTTCGGCGCTTTCCGACGCGCGGGCGGTTTCGGCCCGGATCAAAGGATGCAGGATCGCTTCCAGGCGCCGTTTCGCCAACGGGTCCGAGAAAACATGGGCGCGCATCTTGGCTCTGTCCATGGCGCCGCCGGTATCGATGAAGGTGCTGCCGAATTCGGCGGTAATCGGTGCAATGGCAGCGCCGTCCGCCGCAGTCAGCCGGTGGGCGATGACATCGGTGTCGATGACAGCGGCGCCGTGCGCGGCAAACATGTCGGCGACGGTGCTTTTGCCGCTGCCGATCCCGCCGGTCAGGCCGACGCTGAATCTGGGTTTGGCTTGCGGCGGCTGGTCGTGGTTAGCCGCATCGTGCTGGTTCATACGACGTTAGGTAGCAAAACCGAAATAAGTTTCCAGAATTGTCTGGCCATAGAGCAGGGCCAGTAGGCCGGCGGCGGCCAGGTAGGGGCCGAAGGGGATAGGTTTGTCGCGTCCGCGGCGGGCAAAAACGATCAATATGATCCCGACCACGGCGCCCACCAGCGATGAAAACAAGATAATGATGGGCAGCATCTTCCAGCCCAGCCAGGCGCCGAGCGCCGCCAGCAGCTTGAAATCGCCGTAGCCCATGCCTTCCTTGCCGGTCAGCAGCTTGAACGCCCAGTAGATCGTCCACAGGCTCAGGTAACCGGCGGCGGCGCCGATGACGGCGTCGTGCAAGGGCACGAACAGGCCGGACAGGTTCAGCAGCAGGCCGATCCAGAGCAGGGGCAAGGTCAGGTCGTCCGGCAGCAGCTGGGTATCGGCGTCGATAAACGTCATCGCAATCAGCAGATAGACAAAGACCAGGGTCGACAGGCCGACCCAGCCGCTGCCGAAGTGCCAGATGAGCAGGGCCGACAACGCTCCGGTCAATGCTTCGACCATTGGATAACGTATCGAGATGGGGGTTTTGCAGGCTGCGCATTTGCCGCGCAAGGCCAGGTAACTCAGTATCGGCACATTCTCCAGCGCGCCGATCTGGTGTTTGCATTGCGTGCAGGCCGAGCGCGGCACCACCAGGTTGTAGCGCTCGGTATGCGGCAGCGGCTTGCCGCTTTCATGCGCGACATAATTGTCCGATTCACGCTGCATCATGATCGGCAGCCTGTGAATCACTACATTCAAGAAACTGCCTATCAACAAACCAAAAACGGCTGCCAGGACGGTGGGGAGCAGGCTCCCCGCCGCCAGGAAAAAAATCCCGTCTTGCATCAGACCACCGAACCCAGTTTGAAAATTGGCAGGTACATGGCGATCACCAGGCCGCCGATCAGCACACCCAGGATCACCATGATCAGTGGTTCCATCAGGCTGGACAAGGAAGCCACTGCATCGTCCACTTCGGCTTCATAGAAATCGGCGACCTTGCCCAGCATGTTGTCCAGCGAACCCGATTCTTCGCCGATCGAGACCATCTGTGTGACCATGTTCGGGAATACATTGGCGTTTTCCATTGCCGCGGTCAAGCTGGTGCCGGTGCTGACTTCGCTCTGGATCTTCTTCGTTGCGTCAAGGTAGACCGCATTGCCGGATGCGCCGCCTACCGAGTCAAGCGATTCGACCAATGGCACGCCGGCGGCAAACATTGTGGCTAAAGTACGAGTCCAGCGCGCGATCGTGGCTTTGCGTATGACCTGGCCAAAAATCGGCGTTTTCAATAACAACTGGTCCATGAAGCGCTGCACCTTGAGCGAGCGCCTCCAAGATTGAAAGAACAGGTATAAGCCGCCAAACAGGACGCCGAAGATGATGTACCAGTTAGAAACCACAAAATCCGATATCGCCATTACCACCAGCGTCGGACCCGGCAAGTCGGCGCCGAAACTTGCAAAAACCTGCTTGAACGCTGGAACCACCCAAATCATGATGACCATGGTGACGATAAACGCCACTGCCAAAATCGACACCGGATAGAACATGGCGGATTTGATCTTGCTCTTGATGGCTAGGGTCTTTTCCTTATAGATCGCCAGCCGCTCCAGCAGGTCTTCAAGAATGCCGGCCTGTTCGCCGGCGCCGACCAGGTTGCAGAACAGCGGGTCGAAGTACAGCGGGAATTTGCGGAATGCCTGGCTCAGGCTGGTGCCGGTTTCCACGTCGCCGCGAATATCGTTGACCAGTTTCGATACCGATGGATTGGCATGGCCCTTGGCCACGATATCGAAAGATTGCAGCAAAGGCACGCCAGCCTTCATCATGGTCGCCAGCTGGCGGGTAAACAGGGCAATGTCTTTGTCGGAAATCTTCTTCCCGCTGCGGAAGGTCTTCTTTTTGACCTTGGTGACCAGGATCCCCTGGCGCCGCATGGTGACGTTGACCACCGTCTCGCTGCCGGCGCGCAGCTCGCCGCGCACCATCTTGCCTTTTTTATCCCGGCCCTCCCAGAGGTACACCCACTCCTTGACCTGACGTGCGCTTGCGGCGCTGCGTGCTGCAGTTGCCATGAACTATTCCCCTAATTAGATATTGGTGCAGCCAAGCACTTCTTCGAGGCTGGTCAACCCTTGTTTAACCTTCATCAATCCTGATAAGCGCAGGGTCTTGACGCCCTCGCGCTTTGCCTGCGCTTCGATTTCCAGCGCCGTGCCGTGCGCCAGGATAATCCGTTCTATTTCTTCTGTAATCGGCATGATCTGGTAGATGCCGACCCGCCCTTTGTAGCCGGTGCCGTTGCAGCGTTCACAACCGACCGCCTTGTACGGCATCCAGGTGCCGTCGAGATCGTCTTCGGTGAAACCCGCTTCAAGCAAGGCTTCTTCCTGGATCGTGATCGGCTGCTTGCAGTTGCACAGGCGGCGCGCCAGCCGTTGCGCAGTGATCAGGATCACCGACGAAGCGATATTGAAGGCCGGCACGCCCATGTTCATCAGGCGTGTCAGCGTCGACGGCGCATCGTTGGTATGCAGCGTGGAAAACACCATGTGCCCGGTTTGCGCAGCCTTGATCGAGATATCGGCGGTTTCCAGGTCGCGGATTTCACCGACCATGATGATGTCAGGATCCTGCCGCAAGAATGCCTTCAGCGCCACCGGGAAAGTCAGTCCGGCACGGTCGTTGATGTTGACCTGGTTCACCCCGGGCAAATTGATTTCGGCAGGATCTTCGGCGGTGGAAATATTGATGCCGGGCTGGTTCAGGATGTTCAGGCAGGTATACAGCGATACGGTTTTGCCGGAACCGGTCGGTCCGGTCACCAGCACCATGCCGTAGGGGCGCTGGATGGCCTCCATCAGGATTTCTTTCTGGTCCGGGTCGTAGCCCAGCGCATCGATCCCCATCTGGGCCTGGCTCGGGTCCAGGATACGCATCACGATCTTTTCGCCGAACAAGGTCGGCAAGGTGCTGACCCGGAAATCGATCGCGCGGGTCTTCGACACCACCAGCCGCATGCGGCCATCTTGCGGCACCCGTTTTTCCGAGATGTCCAGCTTGGAGATGACCTTGATGCGGGACGCCAGTTTTTCCTTGATCGACAGCGGCGGCTGCGCCATGTCGCGCAAGACGCCGTCGACACGGAAACGGATACGGTAGAATTTTTCAAACGGTTCGAAATGCAAATCGGACGCGCCCTGGTTGATGGCGTCAGTCAGTATTTTCTGCAAAAACCGGACTACCGGCGCATCGTCGATATCGGTGGCCGCCGCATCGGCGACAGCCACTGCGTCTTCTTCGACGAAATTGATTTCCTGTTCGTCGCCGACCATCTCGCTCAGGCTCTGCTCTGCCGATTTGACCAGTTTCTGGATCTGCTTGAGCAGGATCGGATGCTCGACGATGATAGGTTCCACCGTCAGTTCGGTCTGGAACTTGATCTGGTCCAGCGCCTGGATATTGGTCGGGTCGGACAGGGCGACATAGATCTTGTTGCCGCGCTTGGCCAGCGCCAGCACCGCATGGCTTTCCATCAGCTTGGCGTCGATGGCCTTTTCCGGCAGCATGCCGAGATTGAGCACGCTCAGGTCCAGCTGCGGGTAACCAAAGGTCTCGGCGCAAAACAGGGCGAGCGAACGCGCATCCAGGTGGCCGCTTTCCAGCAAGGCTGAAATAAACGGCGTTTGGCTGTCGCTGGCTTTCTTGTGCAGGGCCTCGAGCTGGGGGACGGAAAGACGTCCGGCTTGCAGCAATGCGCGGGCAAGTCCGGAGATCGGACTGGTGGAATTTGCGTTGGGAAATACTGCTGCCATAGGGGGGTCAATACCAAAAGATGTGCCGAACCATTCGAACCGACCAATGATGCCCTACGGGAAACTCACTTGTAAAGGATTTGTGAAGAAATGTGTCGTAAAAGTTGCCATCGGGCAGTTCTTTCAGTGTTCTTGTAGTTTATTCGGTCGCATCAATTTGGCAACCTTGATCGCCTGGTTTTGCACTTGCACGATTTCTATGATGCATCCGGCAATTTTCAGGCTGACATTGTTGTCAGGGATGTCCTGCAGCCATTCCAGCAGCAAGCCGTTCAAGGTCTTCGGACCGTCGAGCGGGAAATTCAAGCCGAGGCGCTTGTTGATATCGCGCAGGGTTGTCGCACCCTCCAGCAGGCACTGGCCTTGCGCGTTCCAGGAAAAACTGTCGGCGCGGGCCGCGCCCGGCTTGGACGTAGTGAATTCACCAATCATTTCTTCGATGATGTCTTCCAGGGTAACCAGGCCCTGCACTTCGCCGTATTCGTCGACGATGATGCCGAGCCGTTCATGGTTTTCCTGGAAATATTGGAGCTGCGTGAAAACGTCGGTGTCTTCCGGTACGAAATAGGGCGTAGTGAGCAGCTGGCGGAAATGCTCCACCGTCAGTTCCTCCTCCTGGTTCAGCAAGGCCATCGCCTTGCGCACATGCAAAATGCCGACGATCTGGTTGATTTCACCTTCGTACACCGGCAGCTTGTTGTGATAACAGGTGGTCAGCTGGTGTTTTATGTCGTCCACCGAGGCCGACAAGTTCAGCGCCTCGACTTGCGCCCGCGGCGTCATGACGTCTTCCACCGAAATTTTTTCCAGGTCGAACAGGTTCAGCAAGATGCTTTTGTGTTTTTGCGGCATGAAATTGCCGCCTTCGAGCACGATGGAGCGCAGTTCTTCCGGAGATACCCGCTGTTCCAGCGCGTGCTTGCCGGTTTTGATATGCAGCACCTTGAGGATCGAAGAGACGAACAGGTTGACGAACCAGATCAGCGGCTTGGCCAATGTCATCAGGGGCTTGAGCACGAAACTGGTCGGCAGGGCAATGCGTTCAGGATAGGTTGCGCCTATCACTTTTGGCGTGATTTCGGCGAATACGATCAGGAGGAAGGCGACCGCGGCGGTCGCGATGGTGATCACTTTCTGGTGATTGCCGAATGTCGTAATGGCAATCGCCGTCACCAAGGCAGTAGCCAGGGCGTTGACCAGGGTGTTGACGATCAGGATCAGCGACAGCAGCTTGTCGGTCCGTTCCAGCAGCCAAAGCGTCGTCGCGGCGGACTTGCTGCCGCGTTTGGCCAGGTGGCGCAGGCGATGCTTGTTGGCGGCGACCAGGGCGGTCTCCGCCATTGCAAAAAAAGCCGACAGGAAAATGAGTACGACTAGTGCAAGTATCTGCACCCATATGGGCACGGCATCCAAAGGGTCACCGTAAAAAATTAAACTCATTGCGGGACAGAGTTTAAGAGCCACCGTAGCGTGGCGAATTACCCATTTCTGGGCGACTCTGTCCCCAACTGTTTATGGTTGTATGGTCGGGGTGAGAGGATTCGAACCTCCGGCCTCTACGTCCCGAACGTAGCGCTCTACCAGGCTAAGCTACACCCCGATCTAGCTGTCCAATGATTTGGACAGGTTTTGGGGCTGGGATTCGCACCATGGCGAAGCAACAGTCCCCGTGCTGAGTCCTTAGTGGTTCCTATCCACCGCGAACGCAGATAATTGTAGCAAAGAATCCTTGAACTGACTATTTGGCAACCCGGAGATCGCCGCTGCTGCCCGCTGCGCCGCTTTTTCTGCTTCGTGCCTGGTGTAGTTCAGTGCACCCGAACTGGTGATGGCGGCGAGGATTTCATCGAAATGCTGTTCGTCGCCGTTTTCGATGCAGCTGCGCACCAGCGCGCGCTGCTCTGCGCTGCCGTGCTCCATCAGGTAAATCAGGGGCAGGGTCGGCTTGCCTTCACGCAGGTCGTCGCCGACATTCTTGCCGATATCGCTGGCGTTGCCGGAATAGTCCAGCACATCGTCGATCAGCTGGAAGGCAGTGCCGAGCGAGCGGCCGTATTCGCCCGCAGCGTCGATCACATCGTCGCCGGCGCCCGCAATCAGGACGCCCAGCTGGGCCGCCGCTTCAAACAGCTTGGCGGTCTTGGAGCGGATCACCTGCAGGTAGTTTTCTTCGGACACGTCCGGGTTGTGCATGTTCAGCAATTGCAGCACTTCGCCTTCAGCGATGACGTTGGTGGCGTCGGCGACGATCTGCATCACGCGCGCATTGTCGACCGCCACCATCATCTGGAAGGCGCGCGAATACAGGAAGTCGCCCACCAGCACCGAGGCGGCGTTGCCGAACAGGGCATTGGCGGTCTGGCGCCCGCGCCGCAGGGAGGATTCGTCGACCACGTCGTCGTGCAGCAAGGTCGCGGTGTGGATGAATTCGATCACCGCCGCCAGCTCGTGGTGTTTTTCGCCGCTGTAGCCGTAAGCCTGGGCCATCAGCAATACCAGCACCGGACGCAGGCGCTTGCCGCCGGCGCTGATGATGTATTCGGCAATCTGGTTCACCAGCGGCACTTCGGAATGCAATTGCCGGCGAATCACCGCATTGACCGCTTCCATATCGGCCGCGATCGGGGACATCATGAATTGTGAGGATGAGGTGTTGGGAGCGGCTGACAAAATAAAACCTGTTGGAAATCGATTGTGCCGTGATTATACGATGACAGCCACGATTCGGGCCCGTTGCCCCTAAATTGACTCTGGCCCGAACTGGTATTGGCGCCGCCCGACAGTGCCGGCCCGATAAGCGCGGCACGGCACTGTCCAGTTTCGGCGGACATTGTTATCCCTTTAACTTTGCAAAGGCGGCGGCCATGGCGCTGCTGGCCGGCGCCGGCGCCGCCTGCCGTTGCTGGGACAGGCGCTTGGCGTCGTTGCGGTCGGCGCGCTGCTCCGGCCTGGCGCCGGCGACCGGGGCGTTGTCGGACAGGCGCATGGTCAGCGCGATGCGCTTGCGCTTTTCGTCGACTTCCAGCACTTTCACCTTGACCACCTGGCCGGCCTTGACCACGCTGTGCGGATCCTTGACGAAAGTATTCGAGAGCGCCGAAATATGCACCAGGCCATCCTGGTGCACGCCGATGTCGACAAAGGCGCCAAACGCCGCCACGTTGGTGACCACGCCTTCCAGGATCATGTCGGGACGCAGGTCGCGGATTTCTTCGACGCCGTCCTTGAACGTCGCGGTAGTGAATTCCGGGCGTGGATCGCGTCCCGGTTTTTCCAGTTCCTTGAGGATGTCGGCGATGGTCGGCACGCCGAATTTTTCATCGGCGTATTTGGCGGGATTGAGCGATTTCAGCAGCTTGTCGTCGCCGATCACGCCTTTGACGTCTTTCTTGATGTCGGCCAGGATCTTTTCCACCAGCGGATAGGATTCCGGATGCACCGCGGAACCGTCCAGCGGATTGTCGCTGTTCATGATGCGCAGGAAACCCGCAGCCTGTTCAAAGGTTTTGTCACCCAGGCGCGGCACGTCGCGCAGTCCGGCGCGCGAGGTAAACATGCCCTTCATGTCGCGATAGGTGACGATGCTCTGGGCGACGCTGGCGTTGAGTCCGGAGACACGCGCCAGCAGCGGCGCCGAGGCGGTGTTGACGTCTACTCCGACCGCGTTCACGCAGTCTTCCACCACGGCATCCAGCGAGCGCGCCAGCTGGGTCTGGCCGACGTCATGCTGGTACTGGCCGACGCCGATCGACTTCGGATCGATCTTCACCAGTTCCGCCAGCGGGTCTTGCAGGCGGCGTGCAATCGAGACCGCGCCGCGTAAAGAGACATCCATGTCCGGCAATTCGCGCGAGGCGAATTCAGACGCTGAGTACACCGATGCGCCGGCTTCCGACACCACGATCTTGGTCAGCTTGAGTTCCGGCCGCAGCTTGATCAGGTCTTGCGCCAGCTTGTCTGTTTCACGCGATGCGGTGCCGTTGCCGATTGAAATCAGCGACACCTTGTGCTTCTCCGCCAGCTGCGCCAGCGTGTGCAGCGAACCGTCCCAGTCGTTGCGCGGCTGGTGCGGGTAAATCGCGGTAGTGTCGACCACCTTGCCGGTGGCGTCGATCACAGCCACCTTGACGCCGGTGCGCAGGCCGGGGTCGAGGCCCATGGTGGCGCGCGGGCCGGCCGGCGCCGCCAGCAGCAGCGCTTTCAGGTTGCGGGCGAAGACGTTGATCGCTTCGACTTCCGCCGTTTCGCGCAGCTTCGTCATCAGCTCGGTTTCCAGGTGCATGAAGACCTTGACGCGCCAGCTCCAGCGCACCGTGTCGCTCAGCCATTTGTCGGCGCTGCGGCCTTTGCTGCTGATGCCGAAACGGGCAGCGATGCGTCCTTCGCAAGGATTGTGCGGGGCATCCCATTTCGGTTTTTCTTCTTCCGTGTCGAGGCGCAGCACCACATTCAGGATTTCCTCGCGGCGGCCGCGGAACAGCGCCAGCGCCCGGTGCGACGGAATGGTGCCGATGGTTTCGGAATAATCGAAGTAGTCGGCGAATTTTTCGCCGGCGTCCTGTTTGCCTTCCACTACCTTGGATTCGACCACGCCGTGCTCTGTCAGGTATTCGCGCAGCGCCTGCAGCAGCGCGGCGTCTTCGGAAAAACGTTCCATCAGGATCTGGCGCGCGCCGTCGAGCGCGGCCTTGGCATCGGCGACGCCAGGATTGTCGCCGTTGTCGGTGCTGAATGCCGGCTTCAGGTATTTGTCGGCTTCCTGTTCCGGGTTCAGTTCGGGATTCGCCAGCAATGCATCCGCCAATCCGGTCAAGCCGGCTTCCGCGGCGATCTGGGCCTTGGTGCGGCGTTTCAGTTTGTACGGCAGGTACAGGTCCTCGAGCCGGGTCTTGTCTTCCGCCAGGGAGATCGCCTGCAGCAGCGCGGGCGTCATTTTCCCCTGTTCTTCAATCGAGGCCAGGATCGCGCCGCGGCGTACTTCCAGCTCGCGCAGGTAGCGCAGGCGCTCTTCCAGCAAGCGCAGCTGGATATCGTCGAGACCGCCGGTGGCTTCCTTGCGATAGCGTGCGATAAAGGGCACGGTGGCGCCTTCGTCCAGCAGGGCGACGGCAGCAGCGACCTGGGCCGGCTTGGCGGCAAGTTCAAGGGCGAGACGTTGTTCGATCGAAGGCAGCATGAGGAATCTTAAGAGTGAAAATCAAGCGTTGGATCATACGCAATCCAGATAATTCCGCCAGTCTTGACAGCCAGAAAAGAACCCGGCCCGAAAATCCGCTCAGCCGAAATGCTTGTCATATCACCATAGTTTTGTTTCCCAATGGTATTATTTACGCCGCCAGGGCGCTGCCTGCGTGCATGTTTCATAGATCGCTGCCGGGTAAGCCTGGCCAGATGCGGGGAAATGGTTGTAAATGAAAAAGATTGTTAAATGATAATTTTTTTCTTGTTTGTCGATGAGTCAGCAAATATGCTTGTGGCCAAATGCGGCGGGGCAAAGACCTAAAGCCCGTCGTTCATCAATCACACGGTAGTATTTCTTCGGGAGTCAAATATGCATCTTTCTAAACGTCTGGGCGCGGAAGCCCTTGGCACATTCTGGCTGGTCCTGGGCGGTTGCGGCAGCGCTGTGCTGGCGGCCGGATTCCCGGGCCTCGGGATCGGCTTCCATGGCGTCGCCCTGGCTTTCGGCCTGACCGTGCTGACGATGGCGTTCGCCATCGGCCACATTTCCGGCTGCCACCTGAATCCGGCAGTCACGCTCGGACTGGCTACCGCCGGCCGTTTCCCGAAGAGTGAAATCCTGCCCTACTGGGTGGCCCAGGTCGTCGGCGGCATCATCGCTGCCGGCGTGCTGTACCTGATTGCTACCGGCAAAGCGGGCGCGGAGATCGGTAATTTCGCCGCCAACGGCTATGGCGACCATTCGCCCGGCCTGTATTCGATGAATGCGGCCCTGATCTCGGAAGTGGTGATGACCTTCATCTTCCTGATCGTGATCCTGGGAGCGACAGACAAGCGTGCGCCGGCCGGCTTTGCACCGATCGCGATCGGCCTGTGCCTGACCCTGATCCACCTGATCAGCATCCCGGTCACCAATACTTCGGTCAATCCGGCGCGCAGCACCAGCCAGGCGCTGTTTGTCGGCGGCTGGGCGTTGCAGCAGCTGTGGCTGTTCTGGCTGGCGCCGCTGGTCGGCGCAGTGATCGCGGGTATCGTGTATCCGGCCATCTGGGGCGAGAAAGAGTGATGTCCTGATCCTGCATGGATGTAAAAAGCGCGGCACGCCGCGCTTTTTTGTTTTCCGGTTGCCGTTCTAGCTTAGGGCCCGGCGCCTGCCGCCGCTGACACGTTCTATGCCGGCGATATCCTGCCAGCTTTGCACGGCGTCGAACTGTTGCGCCTGCAACAGTCCGCGCACCGCCGGCGCCTGGTCGTAGCCATGTTCCATCAGCAGCCAGCCGCCATCTTTCAGGTGGCCGGCCGCGCCGTCGACGATGCTGCGCAGCGCGCTCAAGCCGTCCGCATGGTCGGTCAGCGCGTCCTGCGGCTCGAAGCGCAGGTCGCCCTGCGCGAGATGGCTGTCGCCGGCAACGATATACGGCGGATTGGCGACGATGACATCGAACTGCTGGCGATCCAGCGCGCCATACCAGTTGCTTTGCAATAGCTGCATCGGCGCCTGGCCTGGCGCCAGGTGGCGCGCGGCGTTGCGGCCGGCCACCGCCAGCGCGGCGGCGCTGACATCCAGCGCAGTGAGCTGCAGGTCGGGACGGCTATGGGCGACGGCGACGGCGATGGCGCCGGAACCGGTGCCCAGGTCCAGTACGCTTAGCGTCTGCCGGGCGCCGGCAGCGGGCAAATGCTGTAACGCCAGGTCGACCAGCAGCTCGGTTTCAGGGCGCGGGATCAGGACGTCCGGGGTGACTTCGAACTGCAAGCCGTAGAATTCGCGCTGGCCGACAATGTAGGCAATCGGCTCGCCCAGCAGGCGCCGTTGAAACAAGGCCGACAGCTGCTGCGCCTGCTGCGCATCGATAACCCGTTCGTCCTGGGTAATCAGCTGTATCCGCGACAGCTGCAGCGCATGCATCAGCAGGATGCGGTTTTCCAGCGGGTTGAGCGGCGCTTGCTTCAATACCGCGGCGATGCTGTCGCCCGCCTTTATTGCAAACGTGTCGAAAATCCCGGCCATCGCGTCGCGTCGTTCAGTAACGGCTGTTGCGTTTGAACAGCGTGGCGACCAGGATCACTATCAGCACCACAAACCAGAGCAGCGACCATTGCGGGATCGACAGGCCGAGGATAGGGTCGTAGGGCGTCGAGCAGAGCGCATAAGCGTCCACCTTGAACACCGACGGCAGCAAGGTGGCTGGCGGCAGCGCGTTCATGGGTGCTTCCAGCGCATCCCGGCCGCACGAAACCGAAGGATGGGCGATGATCCACAGATGCCAGATGGCGGTGCCGGCGCCGCCCAGCCCTGCCAGGATGCCGATCCCCGCACCGGCTTTTTGGACCCCGGCCGGCAGGCTGGCGCAAATCAGGCAAATCAGCGCGATCGCTGCGAATGCGTAACGCTGTATCACGCATAGCGGGCAAGGCTGCATGTCCTGGTAGTGCTGCAAATACAGTGCGCCGGCCAGGATGGCAAGGGCGATGAAAGCGACTGCAAGCAAAACGGATTTGGATGTTTTCATTTTCGGGTATGAAGTTGAGTCGATGAGAGCTTATTTGCCGTGCGTCTGATGCTGCCTGGGCTGCTTGGTTCCGCGCCTGGCGTTAGCATATGCGATTTTCAGATATTCAGAGCGCGTCGCCCAGCGCCGCCAGCAAGTCGGCCTGGTGCTCCGCTGCCAGCGCATTGGTCAGTTCTTCCAGGTCGCCGTCCATGATGAAATCGAGCTTGTACAAGGTCAGGTTGATGCGGTGGTCGGTCATCCGGCCTTGCGGGAAATTGTAAGTGCGGATGCGCTCGCTGCGGTCGCCCGAGCCGATCAGCGATTTGCGGGTCGCCGCTTCTTGCGATTGCTGCGCGCGCAGCTGGCCATCCTTGATCCGCGCCGCCAGCACTTTCAGGGCTGACGCCTTGTTCTTGTGCTGGCTGCGGTCATCCTGGCACTCGACCACAATGCCGGTCGGCATATGCGTGATGCGTACTGCGGAATCGGTCTTGTTGATGTGCTGGCCGCCGGCGCCGGAGGCGCGATAGGTGTCGATGCGGATATCGGCCGGATTGATGTCGACGTCGCCGACTTCATCCGCTTCCGGCATGATGGCGACGGTGCAGGCCGAGGTATGGATGCGGCCCTGGGTTTCCGTGGCCGGCACCCGTTGCACGCGATGGCCGCCGGATTCGAACTTGAGCCTGGAGTAGGCGCCGAAGCCGATCACGCGCACGATGACCTCCTTGTAGCCGCCGATTTCCGATGGCGATTCCGACACCATTTCGACCTGCCAGCGGTTGCGTTCGGCGAAGCGCGTGTACATCCGCAGCAGGTCGCCGGCGAACAGCGCCGACTCATCGCCGCCGGTGCCGGCCCGGATTTCGAGGAAGATATTGCGCTCGTCGTTAGGATCCTTGGGCAACAGCATCTTCTGCAGGTCGCCTTGCAGCTGTTCCATGCGCGCTTTCGCCGCCAGGATCTCATCCTGGGCGAATTCCTTCATGTCGGGGTCGGACTGCATTTCCTGCGCCGCGGCGATATCGGCGTCGGCTTGCAGATAAGCCTGGTACAGCTCGACCAGCGGCCCCAGCTCCGCATGTTCGCGCGTCAGCTTGCGATAGCTGTCCATGCTGGCGGTGGCGTCTTCCTGCATCAGCAGGTCGCTGACCTCGACCAGGCGATTGGCGAGTTGGTCGAGCTTGGCGAGCATTGATGGTTTCATGGCGGGTTTCAGTCAGGGCAAGGCGAATAAAAATGGATGGGTGCAGCAGTACGCAGGGCGGCGCGGTTGCTCGCGGCCGTGCGGGAGGGCAGGTGCGCTAACGCTTGGTGCGGAACAGTTGCGGCAGGAGGGCTGCCAGGCGCGCGCGCTCGTCGCCCTGGGCATTGTGCAAAGCCTGTTGCGGGCCGTGCATGAACTTGGCGGTCAGGCCTTTGGAGAGCGCTTCCAGGACCACTTCGATATCTTCGCCCTTGGCCAGCATCTTGCGGGCGCGCTCCAGCTCGAGCCGGCGCATGGCTTCGCTTGATTCCTGCAGGTCCTGGATCAGCGGCACCACCGCGCGGTTATCCACCCAGTGCATGAACGACTGCACGCGGGTTTCAATGATGGCTTCGGCCTGCGCTACCGCGGCCTGGCGATTTTCCATGCCGGTTTGCACGATCGAACCGAGGTCGTCGACGGTGTACAGGAAGATATCGTCGAGGCGGCCGATCTCAGTCTCGATATCGCGCGGCACGGCCAGGTCCAGCATGAACATCGGTTTGTGGCGCCGTGCCTTGACCGCGCGTTCGACCATGCCGAGGCCGATGATCGGCAAGCTCGACGCGGTGCAGGAAACAATGATGTCGAACCTGCCCAGCTGCGTCGGCAGGTCGGCCAGTCGGATCGCCTGGCCGTTAAAGCGGTGGGCCAGCAATTCGGCGCGTTCCAGGGTACGGTTGGCGACCGTCAGGGATTTCGGATTTTGCGCGGCAAAGTGCGTGGCGCACAATTCGATCATTTCGCCGGCGCCGATGAACAGCACGTGCTGGCCGGCGACAGTATCGAAAATCCGTTCCGACATGCGCACCGCGGCGGCAGCCATGGAGACGCTATGGGCGCCGATCTCAGTCGTGCTGCGCACTTCCTTGGCGACCGCGAAGGTCCGCTGGAACAGCTGGTGCAGGTAAGTGCCGAGGCCGCCTGCAGCTTCTGCATGGCGCACGGCATCCTTCATCTGGCCAAGGATCTGCGCTTCGCCCAGCACCATCGAATCGAGCCCTGAAGCCACCCGGAACGCATGGCGCACGGCATTATCTTGCGGCAATGTGTACAAATGCGGGCGTAAATCAGCGTAGGGCAGCTGATGGTAATGCGCCAGGAAATGTGCGGTGGAATCGATAGAGGCGTCGACGCCGTGCTCGAAATTGGCGGCCGCATACAGCTCGGTGCGGTTGCAGGTCGACAGGATGGCCGCTTCATCCGACATGCTCGCCGCATTGCCGCCGCTGAACCAGGCGCGCGCCGCCATCACCGCCTGACCGATCTGGTCAGCCGGGAAAGCCACCTTTTCGCGCAGGGAAACGGGCGCGGTGGTGTGGTTGAGTCCGACGGTTAGCAGGTGCATGGATGCGGTTGGCAGCAGGGTTGGCAACGAACTGGGGCAATATTGTTAACCCAAGATTATACTCTTTGTAGCCAAGGAGGAAATTCCAGCTTCGCCGGCGCCGGCCGCAGCTCAGGTGAGGGCTGGCAAAGTTACAATAAAAGTGCTGCCTTCGCCTAACGTGCTTTCCAGCGAGATCTCGCCGAAATGCCGTTCCACCACGGTTTTGACGAACACCAGGCCGAGGCCGGTGCCGTCCGAATGCGGCTGGCCCGGGGCGCTGACGCGCTGGTAGCGCTGGAACAGCCTGGCCTGGTCGTGCGGGGCAATGCCAAAACCGTGGTCGGCGATGCGGCAGACTACCTGCGGCAGCAATTTCACGTATTTCAGGCGCAAGGTGCAGGTAATCCGGGTATCCGGCAGGCTGTAGCTGATGGCGTTGGAAATCAGGTTGCACAGTGCGCGCGCCATCAGCGAGCGATCGATGTTGGTCAGGAATTCCTGGCCTTCGATATCCGTGATCAGCTCGATCTTCTTGTTGTTGGCAAGGCTCCACATTTCATCGACGGCGTCATACAGCACATCCTGGAAATCCACTTCTTCCAGCCGGTATTCGGACGATTCGGCGCGCGCCAGCTGGACAAAGTTGTCCGCCAGCCCCAATGTCTTGCGCGCCGCCTGTTCCAGCCGCGCGAAAAATTCCTTCTGCGGCAGCGCCGAGGACGGGTTGCCTTGCAGTTCGAGCAGAGCCAGGATCGAGGCTTGCGGCGCGCGCATGTCGTGCGACAGGAAGCGCAGGGTTTCATCCCGGCTGCGTTCGGCGGCGCGGATGATGGTGATGTCGACGATGCTGACGATCCAGCCGGTCAGCACCTGGTGCGCGGAGTGGCAGGGACCGCTCTTGATCAGCAGGTCGCGCCCTTGCTGGTCTTGCACCGTGGTGCCGCTGGTGAGGGTGGCTACATGCTCGAGATCGATCAGGTCCCACCAGCTGAAGACATGGCCGGCCGCGGTGTTGCCGGCCTGCGGCGTGCTCATGTTGGAGAACAGGTAAGGCAGCAGCGCACCGTCGATATTCCGTATGCCGGCGGCGGCGAAATAATCCCGTGCAAACTGGTTCGACACCAGCACATGGCCGTCGATGGTGGTGATCAAGGTGGCGTCCGGCAGGCTGTTGACGCTGTCGGAAATGAACTGGCGCAAATCGCGCACCCGGCGCGCCGCGACCCGCATGGCGTTGATGCGCTGCTCGAGCAAATCTTCCACTTGCTGCGGCGCCGGTTCCGTATTTACTTCAGGGAGCAGATGCGGCTCCTGGTCCAGCAGCATGAACTCTTGCCCGAGATAGGAAATCGCCGATTCGAGGCGGATCCAGTTCCATATGGGATGAGCGATGGCGAGCGCGATCAAGGCTGCGGTCGGGGCAATCCAGATTCCCAGCGTCAGCAGCAGATAGCTGACCGCCATCGTCAGCAGCATCAGGGTGGCGGTGATCAGCAAGGAGATGCGGGGTGTCCACAGCAGGTAGCTGGAGAGCGCGATCAGGACCGGGACGATGCTGAACAGCGCGGTCTGCAGCGGGCGGGCGATGCTGATCGATTTGTGGTCGAGCAGGCCGGCCAGGATGTTGGCGTTGATCTCGATGCCTGGCATGACGCCGGAGGTGCCCGAAACCGGCGTCGGGAAAGTATCCGCCATGCCGAGCGCAGTGGCGCCGATCAATACATATTTGCCGGTGAAAAACTGGTCCGGCACGTCGCCGCGCAGTACCGAGGCGTACGGCACGGAACGGAAATGGCCGCTGCCGCCGGCGAACGGGATCTGGATCTGGTAATCGCGCTGCCAGCTGTCCGTCTTGTGCGGGCCGGGCTCAACCGGCGTTTCGCTCAACCGCGCACCTGGCAAGTTGCCATTGGCGCCGGTGATCCTTTGGCCGGCGACGCCGGCCAGCGCTACCGCAAAATGCGGCCACCATTGGTCGTCCTGGCCTTCTCGCAGGAAGACGCTGCGCACCACGCCGTCGGGATCGAGCTCTAGATGTATGTGGCCGACGCCGCGCGCTGCGTTGAGGAAATCCGGCGTCGGCGGCAGGGCTTTCAGGCCGGGACCGGCGCTGGCGACGACGATCGGCAGCACCGTCAGCTTGCTGGCCGCAAGCGCCTTGGTCAGCGCGCGGTCATCGGCGCGCTGGCCGGGAGACTGTCCCTGTTCGGCTTCCGGCATGATCACGTCGAGCCCGATCGCCAGCGGATTGGCGTGCATGATCCGGTTCAGCAGCTTGGCGTGCAGGCTGCGCTCCCAGGGCCAGCGGCCCAGCTTGCTGATGCTGTAGTCGTCGATGGCGACGATGATGATGTCGTCGCGCGCCGGCCGCGAATCGGCCCGCATGAACTGGTCGTACAAGGTCCGGTCAAGGCGGCCGAGGCCGTTCACGTAGCCCATGCTGCCGGCCACGATCAGCATCAGGACGGTGATCGCCATCCATTGGCGAAACGCCACGCGTTTAATGAGCGGGATGACCTGCTTGATCATGAACAGTCGGCTTGAGGATGCATGGTCGTGGCAGGCTTAATATCCGGTCTGGGTCTGGCCGCCGACATTGAGCAAGGGCGAACCGTCGCTGGTGACCCAGCGGCTGCCGATGTACACTTTTTGCGAGGGTGAAAAGGGACCGATGTAACCGTCGGCATCGATCGCCTTGATGCGGATGAAATAAGTACCGTTGTCCGGACGCGGGACGACGATCTCCGGCGTCGCCGTGGTTTGTGTCAGCAGTAATGCCGAGTAGCCGGCGTCGCGGCCGATTTCAACCACGAAAGTTTGTCCCGGTTCAGCGCTCCAGCGGAACGACAGGTCGCCGTCGACCGCGTCGGCGATCTTGGGAACCTGCAGCGCCGGCAGCAGGTTGAAGCGCTGCGGATCGCCGTAAGGCCCCTGGTCGCTGCCCTTGCCTTGTTCGACGATGGTCGCCACGCGCCAGAAGTAAGTGCCCAGCGCCAGTTTGCCGGCATTGAATTGCGGCCCAACCACGGCTGGCTGGTCAAGCACCAGCTGCTTGAATTCGGCATCGCTGGCGACTTGCAGATGGTAGGCCTGCGCGTTGCCGACTTCGGCCCAGCTGAACATCACATCGTCGGCGCGCGATTTGTTTTTTGGCTCAATCGAGATAGGCGGTTCGGGCCGCGCCTTCAGTGTAAACGCACTGGTATGCGGAATCCCTTGCAGGCCGCTCTGGCCGAGCGCGGTGATGCGGACGAAATACTTGCCATCCTCAAGCCCGTTGATCTTGAGTTCGGTGCTGTCCGATTCGGCCTCGCTGACGATATTGCGCGCATCGGCATCCGTGGCGATTTGCGCGCGATAGCCGCGCGCCCCGGCGACCGGGCTGACGCTAAAGCGCACCGTGGGCCGTTCCTGCAGCTGCGGACTGCCGCTGAGCTGCGGCGCGGGCAACAGCGCGACCGCCTTGCCGACTCCTTTGGCGTTGGTGACGTTGCCTTGTCCTGGATGCAGGGTCAGCGCCGGCGCCTGGTTGTTCTTCGCCACCGCGACACCGCCGCTCAACACTTCGGTCATGACCCTGTCGCCGACCAGGTCGACGCGGAAATCGGTGCCGCGCACGCCGGCCACCGCCAGCGGCGAATGGACTTCGAAACGGCCTTTGTTCTTGTCCAGCGGCGAGACCTTGGATTCGACCCGGCCTTTCAGCAGCGTGATTTCAGTGCGCGGGCTGTTGGTGTACCGTGCAGTGCGCAGCTTGCTCAGTTTTACCTGGCTGTTGGACGGCAGGGCGACATGCGATTGATCCGGCAGGGTGAGCGACAGGAAGCTGTTGCTGCCGGTATTGATGATGGCGCCTTCGCTCAATGTGGTGCCGATGTTGATTTCTATCGGCCGGCCATCCGCGGCGACCGCATCGATATTGCCGGACATGGCGGCTACCTGGGCCGTGCTCGGATCGTCCGGCAGCAGCGCCACAGGAATGATGATGGCGGTGCCGACCGGGATCGTGCGGTCATTGCCGATGTGGTTGAGTTTCGCCAGCTGCACCCAGTTGTTCTTGCTGGAAGTCAGCTGTGCGGCGATCACGCCCAGGGTGTCGCCAAGCTGCGCGCGATAGGTAATCGTCGCGGCACCCACCTGCAGCGCAGCCGGATCCAGCGCCGGCGGAGCAGCAAACAGCGGCGGCCCTGCAAGGCAGAGCGCCAGGAAAGCCATTTTGGTGAGTGTGGTGCGCATATCTGTCTATCAGCGCAACCGAAACGCGCCTTATCCTGTGAGTTGTTCTAGTCGATAACCGTAGCTATAAACCGGAGCCAGTCGATAGCCGTTTTCTGGTCGTAATTGTAACTTACTCCGCACCCGCGAGACGTGGGTATCCATGGTACGGGAAGGAATGTCGACGTCGCGCGACCAGACTGCTTCCAGGATATAGGCGCGCGATAGGGGGCGGCCCATGTTGCGAAAAAACAACAGCGCCAGGTCGAATTCCTTTTGCGTGATCTCGATCGGCTTGCCGGCCAGGGTCAGGCGGCCCGAGCGTGTTTCAAACAGGTAATCGTTAAATACGATCTGTTCGCTCGAATTCTGGATCGGATAGGCGCGCCGCAGCAAGGCTTGCACGCGCGCCACCAGTTCGCTGCGGCGGATCGGCTTGATCATGTAGTCGTCGGCGCCGGCGGCCAGGCCTTCGACAATGTCATCCTCGCCGGAACGGCTGGTGATGAACAGCACCGGAATGGTTTTGGGAAGTTTGTCTCTCACCCAGCGCAACACCTCCGGGCCGCTGAGATCAGGAACCTGCCAATCCAGGACCAGCATGTCGTAGCTTTCCCGACGCAGCTGGTTCAGTATTTCTTTGCCGCTCTGGAATGGATGGCAGATATGCCCACTGGATGTGAGCACCTGGCAAACTAGATCGGTTTGACTGGGGTCGTCATCAAGGACAGCAATTCTCATATTTTATATATGTTAGGTGATTTCAGCGCTGGAGGCCGGCATCGGTGTTGTGGCGAGTACAAGGAGTATATTAATCTTATTGCTACATTGCTGTAGATAAATATTCTATATATTTCCAGTGTCTTTCAATTGCCACAAAAAAATAAATAATTCAGCGGTGCCGGATGCTTTTGGCAAAGCCGATGCCAACAATTTAACCGAAGCGGTATTTGTTTGGCGATATATGCAATCGTCATACAGTGTATGACGGGATTTGTAAAATTCCACCAGCGGTGTTGAATAACGAGAATCTGCCCCAGGCCATCGATCCTGGCTGGTCATTGCGCGGATTGCCGCCAGCGCGGCATTGCGCCGAATTCGGCTTCAGCCTGCCGTATCGGCTTATGCGTCTGGCAGCACCACGTTCACGTCCAGCACTTCCAGATTACCCTGGCGATCCAGGGAAATCTTGATGTCGTCGGCGTTCACCTTGGTGTATTTCGAAATCACTTCGATCAGTTCTTTGTGCAAGGCCGGCAGGAAGTCATGGCCCTGGCGGCCATTCCGTTCGCGCGCAATGATGATTTGCAGGCGTTCCTTGGCCGCAGACGCCGTTTTAGGCTTGCTGGTAAACAAGAACGAGAGCAATGCCATGTTATTTCCCTCCAAAGATGCGGTGCAGGAAACCCGGTTTTTCATAGGAGGTAAACCGCAGGGTGACGTCTTCGCCGAGGAAGCGCGAGACGACGTCTTCGTAGGCAAGGGCGACATCGCTGCCCTTGATGTGGATCGCCGGATTGCCCTGGTTGGAGGCGTGCAGCACCGATTCCGATTCAGGAATGATGCCGATCAGCGGAATCCGCAGAATATCCTGAACGTCGGTGTACGACAGCATTTCACCGGCTTCGACGCGCTTGGCCGAATAACGGGTGATCAGCAGATGTTCCTTGACCGGTTCGCCGCCGTTCTGCGCGCGCCGCGATTTTGCCTGGATGATGCCGAGGATGCGGTCGGAGTCGCGCACCGACGATACTTCAGGGTTGGTGACGACGATCGCTTCATCGGCAAACGTCAACGCCATCACGGCGCCGCGTTCGATGCCGGCCGGCGAATCGCAAATGATGTATTCGAAGTCCATCTTGACCAGGTCGTTAAGAACGGTCTCCACGCCTTCTTCGGTCAGCGCATCTTTGTCGCGGGTTTGCGAAGCCGGCAGGATGAACAGGTTTTCGCAATGCTTGTCCTTGATCAGGGCCTGGGTCAAGGTGGCTTCCTTGTTGACCACGTTGATCAGATCGTACACCACGCGCCGTTCACAGCCCATGATCAGATCCAGGTTGCGCAAGCCGACGTCAAAGTCGAGCACAGCCGTTTTGTGGCCGCGCATGGCCAGACCCGATGCAAAACTGGCGCTGGAGGTGGTCTTGCCAACTCCGCCTTTGCCGGACGTAACGACGATGATTTTTGCCACGAAGAGCTCCTTTATGCATTGCGGGACAGAGTGCAAGGGCCACCGTAACGTGGCGAATTACATTTTCCGTGCGACCCTGCCCTCAACTGACTAGATAAAAAGTTACAAGATCCTAGATTCGATTAATTACGGCTAGCGGAATTGAGCGATAGTACGTCAATCCGGTCGCCGCTCAGGCGGATTTGTGCCGGCTGGCCTTTTTGTTCAGGCGGCAAGCCATTCTCGAAAGTGCGGTAGACGCCGGCGATGGACACCAGTTCGGCCTCCATGCTGGCGGCAAAGATGCGCGCCGAAGTATCGCCGCTGGCGCCGGCCAGCGCCCGTCCGCGCAGCGGCGCGTAGACATGGATGCTGCCGTCGGCAATGATTTCGGCGCCATTGTTGACGGTGGCGGTGATGACCAGGTCGGCGTCGCGCGCATAAATCCGCTGCCCGGCGCGTATCGGCGTATCGATGATCATGGTGCTGGCGGCAGCCCTGGGAGGCGGCGCGGCAACCGGCGCTGCTGGCGGCGGCGCGGCGGCCGCCGGCTCCTGGCGGGCGGCAACGACATGATCGATGCTCAAGCCGCTGGCAATGATGTCGGCTTCCATTTCCGCCGGGGCATTGCGTACGGCAACTGCGTTCAGGCGATATTTTTTCAGCAGCTCTATCAGCTGCGGCCAGTCTATGGGCGAGCGGTCCGGTCCCAATGCGGCAACATCGATGACAGCAAATTCGTTGTCAAAGAAATCGGCGGTGCCGCCGGTCATTTCCTGCAAAGCGGCTTCCAGAGCCATCGGATCTGAATCATGCAAGATGGCGGATACGGCCACCACGGTAGCAATTTTTATTTCAATCGGCTTGCGGGATTTGTTTTTGAGCATAAAGCAGTGAGGTGTATGGGCAACCAAGGCGGAAAGTGCTGACGGATTGGCTTATAGAGCGTTTAGGCGGCAATTGGTTCGCTTATTAGTCTGCTTAAAGGTGTATAAAATATTGTCTTGTTTTGTGATCTTACCAAATCTCGGGAGAAGATCACGAAAAAAGCACTGCCCGCCTGTTGTTCTTCCATGCCGCTGTGCCCGGCCTGCGCTGCGGATTCCCACGCTTTGCGGAGCGCCGGAAATGCAAAAAGGGCTTAGCCGAAGCTAAGCCCTTTTTCTGTTTTTGGTGGCCCGGGGCGGAATCGAACCACCGACACAAGGATTTTCAATCCTCTGCTCTACCGACTGAGCTACCAGGCCAAGGGACAGGAGTATAGCAAAACATTTTCGATCCGCAAAGCCCCTTGTTGAATCTTCTTGAAAAAACTTTGCGTTGCTCAATTTGTGGGCGGCAACATCATGCCCGATCGTTGGAAAACCATATTTAACGGGGCCTGCAGGGCTTTGCAGGCGTAGTCGCTATAATGGCGAAATGAAAGATATCGCATCAATCTCGAAAAATACTGGCGCCGCGCCGATGGCGAAATACGATATTTGCATCGTGGGCAATGGCGCTGTCGGCAAGGCAGCGGCGCTGGCCTTGGCGCAAGCGGGTTTGCGCGTTGCTTTGCTGGGAATGCCGGCGCCGCCCGCATCAGCCGCGGCGCCCGATGCCTGGGATACGCGCGTGTACGCGCTGAACCATGTGGCGCGCAGCTTGCTGTCGACAGTCAAGGTGTGGGATGCCCTGGATCCGGCGCGGATAAGCGCGGTGGAAGGGATGGCGATCAAAGGCGGCACGGATAGCGCGGCCGGCAACCTGGCGTTTGACGCCTACAATGCGCGCGTCGATGCGCTGGCCTGGATTGTCGAAGACAGCAACCTGAACCAGGCGCTGGATGCGGCGCTGAAATTTTCCTCGAATGTGCATCTGCTCAGCGGCCGCGCCAAGGCGCTGCAAGTGGACGCGGATGCGGCGTCCCTGCAGCTGGAGTCGGGCGAGGCCATCGGCGCCGCGCTGGTTGTCGGCGCCGACGGCGCGCAATCCTGGGTGCGCGGCCAGTGCCAGATCGGGATCGATTACCGTTCGTACAAACAGCGCGGGGTGGTCGCCAATTTTGCATGTGAGCGGCCGCATCACGGCGTTGCCTATCAATGGTTTACCGAAACTGAAGGCATCGTTGCCTTGCTGCCCTTGCCCGGGCAGCGGGTATCCCTGGTCTGGTCGGCGCCGGAGGCCCTGGCGCTAGAACTGTTGAATCAACCTTTGCCAGAACTGGCCGCGCGCCTGACGGCGCTGGCCGGCGACAAGCTGGGCCAATTGCTGCCGCTGCAGCCGGAGCTGGCGCAGGCATTTCCATTGTCCTTGCTCAAAACCCATTCGATGGTGGCGCCGCGCGTCGCCCTGGTCGGGGATGCCGGCCACGTGGTGCATCCGTTGGCGGGACATGGCATGAACCTGGGTTTCGGCGATGTCGCCGCCCTGGTCCAGGTACTGGCCGAGCGCGGCGGGCATCGCGATTGCGGCGATGCCGGCATGCTGGCGCATTATGCGCGCGCGCGCAAAGAAGAAATACTCTTGATGCAGGTGATGACCGATGGATTGGAGCGGCTGTTCGGCTTCGATTTCGGGCCGTTGCGTTTGCTGCGCAATACCGGGTTGAACTTGCTGGATAAAGTGCCGGTCTTAAAAAGACAATTGATGGCCCACGCCTTGGGTCGGACAGCTGATAAAGAATAACTGGAACAACGATGAAAAAAACAAGCGTGATGTTGGTGGCTTTGCTGGGACTGTGGGTAAGCGCCGCCGGCGCCGAGACTCCCCAGGAAACCGCGGTCAAGAAGCTGATAGAGCCGCGCCTGGGAGATAACGTCAAGGTTGATGAAGTAACCAAGACCCCTTATTCCGGCCTGTTTGAAGTACGTGTCGGCAACGATATCTTTTATACCGACGCCGCTGCCAAGTATGTGTTCGTCGGCCGCATCATGGACGCGCAGACCTCGCGCGACTTTACCAGCGAGCGGGTAAATGAGCTGAGCAAGGTCAAGTTCTCTGACTTGCCGCTGGACCTGGCAATGAAAAAGGTCAAGGGCAATGGCAAGCGCGTGATCGCAGTGTTCGAAGATCCCAACTGCGGCTATTGCAAGCGCTTCCACAAGACTACCTTGCAGGACGTCGACAACGTTACCGTGTATACCTTCCTGTACAACATCCTGGCGGACGATTCCGCGGTGAAGGCCCGCAATGTCTGGTGCAGCACCGACCGCAACAAGGCCTGGACCGATCTGATGGTCGACGGCAAAGCCGCCACAGCAGCGCCGGCAGCCTGCCAGGCGCCGAACGACAAGGTATTGGCGCTCGGCCAGAAGCTGAACGTGACCGGCACGCCGACGATCATTTTTGCCGACGGCTCCCGCACGCCAGGCTGGATCGATGCGAAAACCATGGAAGCCAAATTCAGCACTTTGAAATGAGCCGGGCGCCTGCCATCCGGCGGGCGCGACTTTTCTCCGTAACCTGTCATGAGCGGTCGATCATATAGCGGACAAATCGTCGGCCTGCTGCTGGCTGCCGGCCGTGGCCGGCGTTTCGATCCCAGCGGCGCGCGCAGCAAATTGCTGCAATCGTTGCCGACCGCTGGCGGCCAGACGGTGCTGGCAACGGCTGCCGGCAATCTGGCGGCGGCGCTGCCGACATGTGTCGTCTTGCGCAGCGACGCGCCGGATCTGGCCGCACAGGTTGCGGGCTATGCCTGGGTGTCATGCGCAAGCGCGGATGACGGCATGGCGGCCTCGCTGGTGTGCGGCCTGGAACAGACCGCGGACGCCGCCGGCTGGGTAATCGCCTTGGCCGACATGCCCTATGTGCGGGCAGCAACCATCCAGGCCCTGGCGTTGGCATTGCATCACGGCGCCGACATTGCGGTGCCGACCTGTCTTGGCCGGCGCGGCAATCCGGTGGGCTTCAGCCGCAAGCACTTGCCGCAGCTGCTGGCTTTGCAGGGCGACCAGGGCGCGCGCGGCTTGTTGCAATCGTATCCTGTCGTCGAAGTGGCGGTGGACGATCCGGGCATCCACCAGGACATCGATACCGTCGCCGATATACGACAATCCCCGGCTTGAAGCGCGCAATCCCGCTACACTATCGTCTTTTTGCGCAGCCAGCGCTGTCCTTCCTGACGAAGTCACCAGATGAATCCACATTTCCTGAACAAACGTATTATTCATTTACTCGGTTATGCCGGATTGATTCCGTTCGTGCTGCTGACGCTGGCATGCTGGCTGGTCAACACCGACTGGCTGCGCGATTTCATTCGCGGGCAGCTGGCCTATGGCATCGCCGCCTTGTCTTTTCTCGGCGGGATCCACTGGGGCGCGGTGGTGCTGCGGGCCGACCTGTCGGCCGACCAGACAAAGAAAGCCTTGGTCTGGGGCGTGGCGCCGACCAGCATCGCCTGGTTCTCGACCATGGCCGGCGGTTTCGGTTTTGCTTTGCTGATCGCCGGGTTCATTGCCGCTTACCAGGCCGACAAGCGCTTGTTCCCATGGTACGGCTTGCCGGCCTGGTTTATTGAATTGCGTTTCAGATTGACATGTGTGGCGGTGGCGGCGCTGATGCTGACCGTGATTGCCGGGAATGTCCGAGGATAAATGATGAAGAAAAATACTGCAAAACCAGGCGCCAAGCCGGCAATCGCCAAATCCGCCCGCGGCGGCCTGAGCTACAGCATCGTCGCGGCCGATCCTGCCGCCCATCTGTTTGCGGTGACCCTGAGCATTGCCGAGCCTGCCGCAGTGGGACAGATCGTCGCCTTGCCGGCCTGGATCCCTGGCAGCTACATGATCCGCGAATTCGCGCGCAATATCGTACAGATCCGCGCCGAGTCGAACGGCCGCAAGATCGCTCTCAAGAAACTCGACAAGCACTCCTGGCAAGCGGCGCCATGTGACGGGCCGCTGACCTTGCACTATCAGGTGTACGCATGGGACCTGTCGGTGCGCACCGCGCACCTGGACCAGACCCACGGTTTCTTCAACGGCACCAGCGTATTCCTGCGCGCGGTCGGCCAGGAACATGCGCCGCATATCGTGGATATCCAGCGTCCGCAAGGCGACGCCTATGAAGCGTGGCGCATCGCCACCGCACTGCCGACGCTGAAAGCCAAGCGCGGTTCGTTCGGCAGCTATGTCGCCGCCAACTACGACGAGCTGATCGATCACCCGGTTGAAATGGGGACCTTCCAGCTGGCGACTTTCAAAGCGCACGGCGTGCCGCACGAAATTGCGATTACCGGCAATGTGCCGAACCTGGACCTGGCGCGCTTGAGCGCCGACCTGAAAAAGATCTGCGAAACCCAGATCAGCTTCTTCGAACCTGCCGGCAGCAAGTTTGCCAAGCGCGCACCGATGCAACGTTATGTGTTCCTGACGCTGGCGGTGGGCGACGGTTATGGCGGCCTTGAGCATCGCGCTTCCACTGCATTGATTTGCGCGCGCGCCGATTTGCCGGTCAAGGGACAAGCGGAAATGAGCGACGGTTACCGCACCTTCCTTGGCCTCTGCAGCCATGAATATTTCCATACCTGGAACGTCAAGCGCATCAAGCCGGCAGCGTTTGCGCCCTATGACCTGCAGGTCGAAAACTACACGCCATTGCTGTGGCTGTTCGAAGGGTTCACCAGCTATTACGACGACCTGATGCTGCTGCGCAGCGGCCTGATTGACCAGCCTGCCTATTTCAAGCTGATTGAAAAGACCATCAACGGCGTGCTGCTCGGCAGCGGCCGGCATAAGCAAAGCGTGGCCGAATCCAGCTTTGACGCCTGGGTCAAATATTATCGCCAGGATGAAAACGCGCCAAACGCGATTGTCAGCTATTACACCAAGGGCTCGCTGGTGGCGCTGGCGCTGGACCTGACGATCCGTAGCGAAACCAAGGGCCGCAAATCGCTGGACGACGTGATGCGCGCCCTGTGGCAAAAGTACGGCCGCGATTTTTACGCCGGCAATGCATTGAGCGGCCGCGGCGTCAGCGAAACCGCGGTCGAAGCCTTGTTCGATGAAGTGACCGGCCTCAAGTTGAAGCGTTTCTTCGATCGTTATGTGTGCGCAACCGATGACTTGCCGCTGGCGAAATTGCTGGCGCCGACCGGCATCGTGCTGGCCGACAGCCGCAAGCCGGGTAAACCGTCGCTTGGCGTGCGGACCGCGCGCAATGGCGGCGACACCAGGCTGGCGAACGTCTATGAAGGCGGCGCGGCGCATCGCGCCGGTTTGTCGGCGGGCGACCTGCTGGTAGCGATTGACAGCATCCGGGCGAGCAATAACCTGGAGGCGCTGCTGGCGCGCTACCGGGTTGGCGACAGCGTCGTCATCCATGTTTTCCGGCGCGATGAACTGATGGCGTTCAAGGTCAGGCTGCTGGCCGACAGCACGCCGCAGATCGGTTTGAAGGCGGAAGCAAAACCGGCGCTGGTGCCGGCGCTGCGCACCGCCTGGCTGGCAGGGCGCAGCGGTCGTTAAGCGTTATATCTGATGGAAAAAAGAAGGCCGGCGCTGTTTGTCCGGCCTTTTTAATCGGCTTTCAAGCCATTCCAGCGCGGTGTCAGCGTGTGCTGCACGGCGAACAGGTCCAGCACCCGTCCCAGCGTATGGTCGACCATTTCCGCAATGCTTTGCGGCCTGTGGTAAAAGCCGGGGAGGGGCGGGAAGATGATGCCGCCCATTTCAGTGACGCTGGTCATGTTGCGCAGATGCGCCAGGTTGAAGGGCGTTTCGCGCACCATCAGAACCAGCCGCCGGCGCTCCTTGAGGACAACATCGGCGGCGCGCGTGATCAGGTTGTCGGACAGGCCGTTGGCGACCGACGCTAGGGTTTTCATCGAACAGGGCGCGACGATCATGCCGTCCGACTGGAACGAGCCGCTGGCGATGGCCGCGCCGATATCGCGCACATTGTGCACCACGTGCGCCAGCGCCTCGACTTGCTTGCGCCGCATCTCCAGTTCCTGGTGCAGGTTCAGCACGCCGGCATCGGAAATCATCAGGTGGGTTTCGACGCCGGGCATCTCGCGCAACAGCTGCAGCAGCCGCACGCCGTAAATCACGCCGGTGGCGCCGGTGATGCCGACAATCAGGCGGCGCGGCGGCTGGCTGGCGTCTGCAGCTGGGCGGCTGGACGAGACCACGTAGGGTCTCAGGCCGTCAGCAAGGTTTTCAGTTCGCCGGAATCAGACATCTCGTTCATGATGTCGGAGCCGCCGACGAATTCGCCGTTGACGTAGAGCTGCGGAATGGTCGGCCAGTTGGAGTAGTCCTTGATGCCTTGGCGCACGGTCGGGTCTTCCAGGACGTTGACGGTGACGATGTTTTCGGCGCCGTTAGCCTTTAACAGCTGGATGGCGCGGCCGGAAAATCCGCATTGGGGGAATTGCGCGGTTCCTTTCATGAACAGCACCACTGGGTTGCTGGTCACGGTTTCCTTGATCCACGCTTGTACATCGCTCATGGCAATACCTTAAAAAGTTTCAGAATACCGCCATTATATGAAAAAGGCTGTTGTGCTGCTGGTGAGTCTGCGGCGGCAGGTGGTTCCATGGCAATATTCGGCCGGAGTTGCCCGGCGAAAGTGCGGAACTGTGGTGAATTCCGCACTTGTCAAGAGATTTTGACGAAAGCGCCAAGTCCATGTACAATCTCAGGTTCTCCCGATTCCGCCCAGCGATTTCAAGCTTTTCCGTCGCTGAATATGGTGTTTTAGGAAAGAAATTTTTTTAATAGTCTTCAATCATTTCGATGAGGTTTCATATGTACGCGGTCATAAAAACCGGTGGCAAACAATATAAGATTGTTGCCGGCGAAAAACTTAAAATAGAACAGATACCTGCAGACATTGGCACCGAACTCACTATTGATCAAGTGCTCGCAGTTGGCGCTGGTGACACCATCAAGTTTGGTGCACCGCTGGTCGAAGGTGCTACGGTGTCGGTTAAGGTATTGGCGCAAGGTCGCCACGATAAAGTCAAGATCTTCAAAATGCGTCGTCGTAAGCATTATCAGAAGCATCAAGGCCATCGTCAAAATTACACCGAAATTCAAATCGTTTCGATCAACGCTTAATTGCGTCGGTTGACTTAACTAGATACCAGGAGTTTTAAATGGCACATAAAAAAGGCGGCGGCACTACGCGCAACGGCCGTGACTCAGAGTCAAAGCGACTTGGCGTCAAGGTCTACGGTGGCCAGGCGATCAACGCCGGCGGCATCATCATTCGTCAACGCGGCACCAAGACGCATCCAGGCGAAAATGTCGGCATGGGCAAGGATCACACCCTGTTCGCACTGATCGACGGCAAAGTACAATTCGTAACCAAGGGCGCTACCCAGCGTAACTACGTTACTGTCGTAGCAGCTTAAGTTTCTGTAAGCGTCGACACAGGCAAGGCGTCAGCCTTGTTGCGAAAGGCTCTGCCGCTGGTGGAGCCTTTTTAGTTTCTGGTCGTAAAACACTGTTCAGGCAAGCCGGAACACGCAGCGTGTCTATTCCGCCGGCGATGGCTTGTGCCTGAAGCAATGGCATTCTTGCAATACAGGCTTGGGCCTGGGCTGCAACGATGGCCAAAAATCGGTAAAGTTACCTGTGTCTTTCAATAAGAATTTAACCTCCAACCTCATTAGGACCTTCGAATGAAGTTTATAGATGAAGCAAAAATCGAAGTCATTGCCGGCGATGGCGGCAATGGGGTTGCGAGTTTTTGCCGTGAAAAATTCCGCCCGTTCGGCGGCCCTGACGGTGGCGACGGCGGCGTAGGCGGCAGTATCTGGGCCGTGGCCGACCGCAACATCAACACGCTGGTCGATTACCGTTTCTCCAAGATGCACCGGGCTGGTCGCGGCGAAAACGGCCGCGGCTCGGATTGCTACGGCAAGGGCGCCGACGATATCAAGCTGCGCATGCCGGTCGGCACGCTGATCGTCGACGTCAACACCGGCGAAGCGATCGCCGACCTGACCGATCACGGCCAGGAAGTCTTGCTGGCCAAGGGCGGCGAGGGCGGCTGGGGCAATATCCATTTCAAATCCTCGACCAACCGCGCGCCGCGCCAGAAAAGCGACGGCAAGGAAGGCGAACGCCGCGAATTGCGGCTGGAGCTCAAGGTGCTGGCCGATGTCGGCCTGCTGGGGCAGCCGAATGCCGGCAAATCGACTTTCATCACCGCGGTGTCGAATGCCCGTCCGAAGATCGCCGATTATCCGTTTACCACGCTGCACCCGAATCTCGGCGTAGTCCGCGTCAGCCACGAGAAAAGCTTCGTGATCGCCGATATCCCAGGCCTGATCGAAGGCGCGGCGGAAGGCGCGGGGCTGGGCATCCAGTTCCTGAAGCATTTGCAGCGTACCGGCTTGCTGCTGCACATCGTCGACCTGGCGCCGTTCGAAGACACGGTTGATCCGGTCAAGGAAGCCAAGGCGATCGTCAAGGAACTGAAGAAATACGATCAGTCGCTGTTCGACAAGCCGCGCTGGCTGGTGCTCAACAAGATCGACGTGATCCCGGAAGGCGAACGCGTCAAGCGCGTCAAGGATTTCATCAAGCGTTTCGGCTGGAAAGGCCCGGTATTCGAGATTTCCGCGCTGAACCGCGACGGCTGTCCAGAACTGGTGACGGAAATCTACGGCTACCTGGCCGAGAAGCGCCAGCAGGAAACCCGCTCGGAAGAGACGCATATGGTGGCGGAAGCGCAATCCATCCTGTCCATCGATCCGGACGATCCTCGCTTCAAGATACTCGACTAAGCAAGTATCCGGCACTGGTGGCCGGGGGGAAATCGATCCCTCTCGCCATCGGTCTATTTTTTTCCCGCCACCTTGTGCCTTCAGCCGCCGAGGCACGATAGATAAAAATATGAATTCCGTCATTCAAAAAGCCAAGCGCATCATTATCAAAGTCGGATCTTCCCTGGTGACCAATGACGGCAAGGGGCTGGATGCCGGCGCCATCGCCAAATGGGCGGCCCAGATCGCCGAGTTGCGGGCGATGGGCAAGGAAGTCGTGCTGGTCAGCTCCGGCGCCGTGGCCGAAGGCATGCAGCGCCTCGGTTTCGACAAGCGGCCGACCAGCATCGATGAATTGCAGGCGTGCGCCGCCGTCGGCCAGATGGGCCTCGCGCAGATCTATGAAACCAGCTTCCGCGCCCACAATATCCGTACCGCCCAGGTATTGCTGACGCACGCCGACCTGGCCGACCGCGAGCGCTACCTGAACGCCCGCTCGACCTTGTTCACCTTGCTGCGCTTCGGCGTGGTGGCGATCATCAACGAGAACGACACCGTGGTCACCGATGAAATCAAGTTCGGCGACAACGACACCCTGGGCGCACTGGTCGCCAACCTGATCGAAGGCGACGCCCTGATCATCCTGACCGACCAGAAGGGCCTGTACACAGCCGATCCGCGCAAGGACCCGAATGCCGAATTCGTGCATGAAGCCAAAGCCGGCGATCCGGCGCTGGAAGTGATGGCGGGCGACGCCGGCACCAGCATCGGCCGCGGCGGCATGATCACCAAGATCCTGGCCGCCAAGCGTGCCGCCACCTCGGGCGCCCACACGGTGATCGCCTGGGGCCGGGAAGACGCGGTGCTGACCAGGCTCGCCGGCGGCGAAGCCATCGGCACCCAATTGAATGCGCAGACCGCGCAACTTACCGCACGCAAGCAGTGGATGGCGGATCACTTGAAAACCGCCGGCAAGGTCGTGCTGGACGCCGGCGCGGTGCAGAAATTGCGCAACGAGGGCAAATCGCTGCTGCCGATCGGCGTCACCGCGGTGTCCGGCGAGTTCGGCCGCGGCGACGTCATTACCTGTACCGATATCGACGGCCACGCCATCGCGCGCGGCATCAGCAATTACACCAGCTCGGAAGCGCGCCGCATCATGCGCCATCCTTCGGCGGAGATCCAGTCTATCCTGGGTTTTGTCGAAGAATCGGAATTGATCCATCGCGACAACATGGTTTTGCTCTAAACGGCAAGACCGGCGTTCCGGATAAAAAAACGGCTCCGCAAATTGCAGGAGCCGTTTTTACATGCGGGCCGGACGGGCCGGTCAGCTACCTTGTTTGATCGGGCGATTGCTGCGCAGCCTGCTGCGTATATCCTCAACCTTGCCGGCGATCATGCCGTCCTGGCAAAGGAAGTCTTTAGCCAAAGCCGCATGCTGGCGGTTTCCCGACAATTCGCTGATCTGCTTCCAGCCGCTCAGGCGCGCGCGCGACCAGCTGCCGTCTTTCTGGCCAAATGCATATGACTTGTTCTCATAGGTCTGGCAGCGAATCCCTTCGTAGCTGATGTTTTCAGCGCCGCCCTGGCTCTTGCTGACCAACGTGTAGCGGACCACGCCGTCGCTGCCGGCCGATATCGAATTGACATCGATGAAGAAATTCATGGTGGCGGTCGGGCTGACATAGAACGACACCAGGTTAGCGGCTTGCGGCTGCGGTGGGATTTCGGTCTTGATTTCTTGCCAGGACTTGCCGTCGTCGTAATCATCATCGGACATGCCTGAATTGCTGGAATTCGCGCCGGCGCCGGGATTGAACAGATCACCAGCGGCTTGCACATGGGTTGCCGCGCCCAGCAACAGCAGGCTGGCGGCAAGTAGTTGCGATATCTTGTTTGTAACGGAAGGACGAAAGGCAAAAGCCATAAAGATGCTCACTTCTTTTCGGGTTCGGCACAGGCCGGAGGGGATTGAGTCGATGCGCGCGGTCCATGGCCGGTACGCAGGTGACGGGCGTGATGCGGGGCGTTTTGCAGCGGGCGCGTCAGGAAACGTGATAATTCTTGCAAGGCGCGCTGGTAGACATCCCTTTTGAATTCGATCACGACATCCAGCGGCACCCAGTAATCATGCCAGCGCCAGGCGTCGAATTCCGGGTGTTCGGTGAGGCGCAGGTTGACGTCGCAGTCGCGTCCCACCATGCGCAGCAGGAACCAGATCTGCTTCTGGCCGCGATAATGTCCACGCACGTCGCGCTTGATGAAATGATCAGGCACTTCGTAGCGCAACCAGTCGCGGGTACGGCCGATGATCTTGACGTGTTCCGCCTTCAGCCCGATTTCTTCCTCGAGCTCGCGAAACATTGCCTGCTCCGGGGTTTCACCGTATTTGATACCGCCTTGTGGAAATTGCCACGAATGTTCACGCACGCGCTTGCCCCACCAGACTTCGTTCTGGGTGTTGAGCAAGATAATGCCGACGTTCGGGCGAAAGCCTTCACGGTCAAGCATGTTGTTACCTCAAAACTTTCTGCGGCGAGACGGCGCTACTGCGCATTTTGCTAGATATTCTGCTAGATTTCTTGCTTGCCGTCGTCATCGAGGAGCAGGTTCATGGAGCCGCCATGGTTAGGCGCAAAGCTCTGTCCTCGCCCGACTAGGCGCGCAATCTGTCCTTGCCGGTAACAACAATGGCCAGAACATCAATCAATTGTGCAAAGAGTAGGCGCATCAGCCAGCTAATCCTTTAAAATTGAGTTGATTATAACCCTCTCTTTTTAAAAAGAATTCATCGTTATGCGCGCCTCCCGTTTTTTTATCTCCACGCTCAAAGAAGCCCCATCCGACGCTGAAATCGTCAGCCACAAACTGATGATGCGCGCCGGCATGATCAAACGCATCAGTTCCGGCATTTACACCTATATGCCGATGGGACTGCGCGTGATCCGCAAGGTCGAGGGCATCGTGCGCGAGGAGATGAACCGTTCGGGGGCGGTGGAGCTGCTGATGCCGGTGGTGCAGCCGGCCGAACTGTGGCAGGAAACCGGGCGCTGGCAAAAATACGGCGCCGAACTGATGCGCGTCAAGGATCGCCACGGCCGGGACTTCGTCATCCAGCCGACCTCGGAAGAAGTGATTACTGACATCGCTCGTACCGAACTGCGCTCGTACCGCAAGCTGCCGGTGAACTTCTACCATATCCAGACCAAGTTCCGCGATGAGCGCCGGCCGCGCTTCGGCCTGATGCGCGGGCGCGAATTCACGATGAAAGACGCGTATTCCTTTGACCGCGACCTGGATGGCCTGAAACAGTCCTACCAGATCATGTATGACGCCTACACACGCATTTTCCAGCGCTTTGGCCTGCAGTTCCGCGCGGTGGCGGCCGACAACGGCGCCATCGGCGGCACCGGTTCGCATGAATTCCACGTCATTGCCGCTACCGGCGAGGACGCCATCGTGTATTGCCCGAATTCGGATTACGCCGCCAATATGGAAGCGGCCGAATCCCTGCCCCTGTATCCGACCCGTGGCGCGGCCACCCAGGCGCTGACCAGGACGGCAACGCCAGGCAAGGCCAAATGCGAAGCGGTGGCGGAGCTGCTGCAACTGCCTTTGACGCAAACCATCAAGTCGATCGTGCTGACTGTTGAGAAGGAAGCAACAGACAAAGAGCCGGCAAGCAAGGTGGTCTGGCTGCTGATGCTGCGCGGCGACCACGAATTGAACGAAATCAAGGCTAACAAGATTCCTGGCCTGGCTGGTTATCGTTTTGCTACCGAACAGGAAATTGTCGAGTACTTCGGCACGCCGCCAGGCTACCTGGGACCGGTCAACACCAAGAAACCGGTCACCGTAGTGGCGGACGTCACCGTGGCTAACATGCACGATTTTGTCAGCGGCGCCAACGAAGTCGATTTCCACTATACAGGCGTCAACTGGGGCCGCGACCTGCCTGAGCCGCTAGTGTTCGATATCCGTAACGTGGTCGAAGGCGATCCGTCGCCTGACGGCAAGGGCGCCCTGGCGATCCTGCGCGGGATTGAAGTCGGCCACGTGTTCCAGCTGGGCACCGCCTATTCGGAAGCGATGAAAGCGACATTCCTGGACGAGAACGGCAAGCCGCAATTGCTGCAGATGGGATGTTATGGGATTGGCATCACGCGCATCCTGGGCGCTGCCATCGAACAGAATTTCGACGATAAAGGCATCGTCTGGCCGACCTCCATCGCACCGTTCGAAGTGGTCCTGTGCCCCATGGGCTATGACCGCAGCGAGGCAGTCAAGGCCGAGACCGACAAGCTGTACGACACCTTGCTGGCAGCCGGCGTCGACGTCATCCTGGACGACCGCGGCGAACGCCCGGGCGCGATGTTCGCCGACTGGGAACTGATTGGCGTGCCGCACCGCGTGGTGATCGGCGACCGTGGACTCAAGGACGGCCAGCTCGAATACCAGGGACGGCGCGATACCGAGGCGACCACGGTGCCGCTGGCAGATGTGGCAGCGTTCATCAAGGCCCGCCTGGTTTCCCAATAACAACAAAATCACGGCGCATTGGTTTTATGCGCCGTTTTCTTTGTATACTCACCCAAAAATAAAAGTATGTTTTGGGGAGTATCGATTGCGCTGGTCTCGTTGGCTTGGCTTGTTGCCCATATTGTTGCTGTTAGGCGGCATGGCGCACGCCGGAAATCAAAAAGAAGAAGAACTGGCGGACTCGGTACGCCTGGCGTTGTCGCGCGCCATCAACGACGCTCGCCCGCCAAAACCCCAGTTTTCTGAAATCGACCAGCGCATCCAGTACCTGTACTGGCTGGGCGAAATGTCGGAGCGCCTCAAGAAGAAGCTGCCGGATGCGCAGGTGCGCATCGAATTCCTGGAAACCGCCTGGTATGAAGCCAAGCGCGCCGGGCTTGACCCTGGCATGGTGCTGGGCTTGATCCAGGTCGAGTCGGCATTCCGCAAGTATGCATTGTCCAGCGTCAGCGCCCACGGCTACATGCAGGTGATGCCGTTCTGGACCCGCGTGATCGGCGACGCCGACCGCAGCAAGCTGTTCAACATGCAGACCAACCTGCGTTACGGCTGTTCCATCCTGCGCATGTACATCGACATGGAACAGGGCAACCTTTATCTCGCCCTTGGCCGCTACAACGGCAGCCGCGGCCGTCCCGAGTATCCCAACGCTGTGCTGGCCGCGTGGAAACGCTGGGAATACAAGGACGACCTGCCGATCCATACGGTATCCGCACGCAGGTAGCCATTTCCCTTGCCGCCGGCGCTGCCGGCGCGCGCAGTAAATATCCGGTTTTCCAATTCCTCTGATTTACTCGGCGTTACATGGGTAAATCGCCCGTGGCCGTCCCGCTTTCTGAAGATCTGCGCTTTCCGTCATCAGTATGTAATAACTTTTAGTTACAGTTGTTACACATTATTACAAATGATTGCATGTTTCTGATTGACAACACGGAGCGATGAATGAAATTACGTATTCTGATTGCCGCCGCCATGGGAGCGGTGGCACTGGCGGGGTGTAGCGGTTCTAGCAATCCACTGGTCGAGGCGCCGGTCGAGCGGCCCGAGGTCAAGGTTCCCGGCAAGAACGTCATCTTCTTTTTGGGCGATGGCATGGGGATCACCACCATGACCGCTGCCCGCATCTACAAAGTGGGCGAAGAGGGCGACCTGACCATCGATACCTTGCCGGAAACCGGCTTTGTCACCACCTATTCCAACGACGCCCAGGTAACCGACAGCGCGCCGTCAATGGCCGCCTACATGACCGGCATCAAGGCCAATAACGAAGTGATCTCGATGTCGGCCAATACCAGCGCGCGCGACGCCGGCGGCAAAAGCTATGTCAACGGCGCCGACAGCACCTGCCCGAGCGACAACGGCACGCCGGCCGACACTTTGCTGGAAATCATGAAGGCCAAGGGTTACAGCACCGGCGTCGTGACTACCACCCGGATCACGCATGCGACGCCGGCCGCGACCTATTCGCATATCTGCCATCGCGACGGTGAAAACAATATCGCCGCCCAGCTCACGCCTAAGGGCGCCGGCTTCAACAGCAAGCTGAGCGACGGCGTCGACGTCATTTTCGGCGGCGGCCGCCGTCATTTCCTGCCGAAGGCCGATGCCGACAGCAAGCGCAGCGACAGCCGCGACCTGGTGGCGGAATTCAAGGCAGCCGGCTATACCTATGCCAGCAACTTTGCCGAATTCGACAAGATCGGCGCCGCGACGCCGAAAGTGGTCGGCCTGTTCCACAAGGACCACATGACTTACGACCTGGACCGCGATGCCGCCAAGGAACCGAGCCTGGCGCAGATGACAAGCAAATCGATAGACCTGCTGAGCAGCAAGAAGACCGGTTTTTTCCTGATGGTGGAGGGCGGCCGCATCGACCATGCATTGCACGCCACCAATGCCCGTCGCGCGCTGCAGGAAACCGTCGCTTTCGATGACGCGATCAAGGCCGCGCTGGACAAGATGCAGCAAGTCGATCCGGGTTTGAAAAACACCCTGGTCGTAGTCACTGCCGACCATGACCATTCGATCCTGCTGAACGGCTACGCCAAGCGCACCGGCAAGACCACCAGCAGCGAACCGGGCGTACTCGGCCTGGTGAAAAATGTCGCTACCGGCCAGCCAGAACGCGACATCAACAACAACCCTTATACCGTGATCGGTTTCGGCAACGGCCCCAACCACCTGGCCGCGCGCGGCGCGTTGTCCGATATGCAGGTGGCTGACAAGGACTACATGCAAGAGTCGGTGGTCCCGACCGAAGCCGGCGGTGAAACCCACGGCGGCACCAATGTCTTCATCGGCGCGCAGGGCCTGGGGGCCGAGAATATTCGCGGCGTGCTCGACAACACCGAGGTGTTCGGCCTGGTGAAAAAGGCCGTCGGCCTGTGATGCTTCCAGCGAAACGAATTTGCCGAATATATACAAAGGTCAGAGATGAAAATGATGAAATCAGCCAATAAGCCAGCCAGCAAGCAATTCCAGCGCCGAATCCATCAATGCGCCGCATTGTGCGTGTTGTCGCCGCTGTCTTTACTCTTCAGCGCAAACGTCATGGCAGCCGACGCCGCTGCCGCGAAAAACGTTATCTTCTTCCTGGGCGACGGCATGGGGCCCGTAACCGTGACTGCAGCGCGCATCTACGGCCACGGCGAAGCAGGCCGCCTGACCATGGAGACCTTGACCCGCACCGCGCGCGTCAAGACCTTCTCGCTGGACGCCCAGACTACCGACAGCGCGCCATCGATGGCGGCCTACATGACTGGCGTCAAGATGAAGAACGACGTGATCTCGATGTCGTCCGATACCAATGCCTTCGACGCCAGCGGCAAACCGTACCAGGCCAAGGCAGATTCCACCTGCGTGGCCGGCAACGGCCAGCCGGTGCAGACCCTGCTGGAACTGGCCAAAGGAGCAGGCAAGGCGGTCGGCGCGGTCAGCACCACCCGCATCAGCCATGCGACTCCAGCCACGACTTATGCCCATGTCTGCAACCGCGACGCTTACAACACCATCACCGAACAGGCGACGCCAGGCGCGGCGCGCTACAACACGGCGCTCAAGGACGGCGTCGATGTCTTGCTGGGCGGCGGCTTGCGCCACTTCCTGCCGAAAAGCACGCCGGGCAGCCAGCGTAACGACGAACTCGATGCGCTGGGCATGTTCAAGGCGGCCGGTTATACCTACGTCGCTTCGGGCAGCGAACTGAGGAGCGTCAATCCAGCCGGCGTCAGCAAACTGCTGGGCCTGTTCAGCGCCAGCGACATGGATTACGAACTGGACCGCGTCAAGAAAAACCTGAACCAGCCTAGCCTGGCCGAGATGACCGAAAAAGCCATCGGCGTGCTCAAGAAAAATCCGAAAGGCTATTTCCTGATGGTGGAAGGCGGCCGCATCGACCATGCATTGCACGGCACCAACGCCAAGCGTGCGCTGGAAGATACCCTGGCGTTTGACGCTGCGATCAAGAAGGCGCTGGAACTGGTCGATCTGAAAGATACCTTGATCGTGGTCACCGCCGACCATGACCACGCGATCGGTTTCAACGGCTATCCCAAGCGCGGCAATCCGATCCTGGGCAAGGTCGCCAACTACTACGATGGCAAGCTGGCCCTGGCTGCCGACGGCAAGCCCTACACCACGCTGGTGTTCGGCAACGGCAACGCACCGCGCCGTCCGGAAGACGGCGACCTGACCAATGTCGACACGGAAGCGGACGACTACCTGCAGCAGGTCGGCGTACGCTTTGCCGGCTCGCCGGGCTCTGAAACGCATGGCGGCGGCGACGTGATGCTGTTTTCCGCCGGCGCCGGCAGCGACAGTTTCAAGGGCACGTTTGAAAACATCAAGGTGTTTGGCAAAGTGAAGAACGCGCTTGGCCTGTAATGTTTTTTCTTGAGTGATGTTCAGGCCGTCATCCGGATTGGCAGATCCGGCGATGGCGGCATTTTTTTGGTGGAAAAATGGCTTTCTTGAAAAATTTGACGAGCGGCCTGAAGGCTTCGATAGGTGCGCTGGCGTTGTTGTCGGCCTCGCCGGCGGCGCTGGCGGCAGTCAGCGCACCCGACCAGAACCTGCAGGTGCAGCATTATGCGATGGTATTGGGGCGCGACGGCGTCAAGCGCGAAACGACGTTCACCGAACGCCTGTACCGGCGCAGCGACCAGGTATGGACCGAACGCCTGATCGCCGCCGCAGCCGCCGCCGATCAGCACGACCACAGCGGACATAACCATCCGGACGCCGGCAGCTCGCCGATGTGGGTGCGGCGCCAGGCTGACGGTTCGCTGGATGCACGCCTGGTCGAGCGGCACCAGCGCCGCACCGTCAAGGTCGATTCCCAGTATTACGGCAATATCGGTTTCAACGGCAATTGGGGCAGCACCTTCTACCTGAGCGATCCGCAGAGCCTGAAAAACATGCGGGCCGTCGGCGCCGTCAAGGACGGGGTCCAGCTGTACGAGAGCAAGCGCGGCGACTTGACGGTACAGGTCAGCTGGGATGTAAAAGGCCAGTATCCGCGCCGGGTGGAGTCCTTCGATGCGCATGGCCTGGCGCGCCGCCAGACCCTGGTCAGCGTCATCGCCGCGCCGCCGGTGCTGCCATGGAAGACCTTGGCCGGCTACGCGGAAATCGATTACTCGGATCTGCTCGATTGACGCCGGATACTGCAGATACAAAAACGCCCGCGTGCTGCGGGCGTTTTTGTTTGGCACTCAGGGCGGCGGGTTGAATCAGGTCCGGCTAGGCCCTAAGCATTATTTCAAGTGATCGGAAATGAGTTTGGTCATTTCAAACATCGACACTTCTTTTTTGCCGCCAAAGACAGCTTTCAGTTTTTCATCAGCAATGATATTGCGTTTGTTTTCTGGATTCTGCAGTTTGTGCTTCTTGATGTATTCCCAAACCTTCTTGGTAACTTCCGTGCGTGGCAGTGGAGCAGCGCCGACGACAGCAGCCAGGACAGCTGACGGCGTCAATGCTTTCATGAATGCTGCGTTAGGCTTGCGCGCTACTTTCGGAGCGTCGGCTTTTTTGACTGCAGGCTTGGCTGCCGCTTTGACCGGAGCTGCTTTGGTCGCTGCTGACTTCTTTGCTGCAACTGCTGGTTTTTTGGCTGTGGCCATCTTTGAGCCTCCTTCAGGGATAGTGAAAAAATGCGTCAAGCACGCATCGCTAATAGTGTTGCGCTTTTCCTGGCGATGCAAGCGTTTTTTGCGGGTTTGTGCGGGATTTGATACGGAAGCGGAACCCCCCGCCCGGCGCGGGAAACGCCCGCTTAGCGGGCTTTTGCGGCGGGTTGCCGGAATTCGGGCAAGGTAACAAATGCCCGCTGCTGCCGGCCGGCGGCTTCCCGTAAACGGCATAAACAGGCGAAAAGCCTTGCAAGTCAATGACTTGCAAGGCTTTTCAGGGGACTGCGGCAGTCCTGGCGCGTGCTTAGCGCATGCCCGGCATCATGCCTTTCATGCCGCGCATCATTTTCATCATGCCGCCGCCTTTGAGTTTCTTCATCATCGACTGCATTTGGTCAAATTGCGACAGCATGCGGTTGACTTCCTGCACCTGGACCCCGGCGCCGGTGGCGATGCGACGCTTGCGCGAAGCCTTGATCAGTTCCGGTTTTGCGCGTTCCTGGGCGGTCATCGAATTGATGATGCCCTCCATCCGGCGTACCTGTTTTTCCGCCTGGTCCATATTGGCGCCGCCGGCCGCCTGCTGGAATTGCGCCGGCAATTTGTCCATCAGGTTGGACAGGCCGCCCATTTTTTTCATCTGGCCGAGCTGCGCCTTGAAGTCGTTCAGGTCGAATTTTCCGCCGCCCTTGATCTTGTGCGCAAGATCCTTGGCCGCGGCGACATCGACGCCTTTCTGGGCTTCTTCGACCAAGGCCAGGATGTCGCCCATGCCGAGGATGCGGTTGGCCATGCGGGTCGGGTCGAAGGCTTCCAGGCCGTCCAGTTTTTCGGCGGTGCCGGCGAACTTGATAGGCTTGCCGGTAATATGCCTGACCGACAGCGCGGCGCCGCCGCGCGCATCGCCGTCCAGTTTGGTCAGCACGATGCCGGTCAGCGGCAGCGCGTCATTGAACGCCTTGGCGGTATTGATGGCATCCTGGCCGAGCATGGCGTCGACCACGAACAGGGTTTCGATCGGCTTGACGGCGGCATGGATCGCGCTGATTTCCTTCATCATCGCTTCGTCGATGCCGAGCCGGCCGGCGGTGTCGATGATCAGGACGTCGTGATAATGGCGCTTGGCGTAGTCGAGCGCGGCCAAGGCGATGTCGACCGGCTTGTCGGTGGTGGCGGTCGGGAAGAAGTCGGCGCCGACCTGGGCGGTGACGGTCTGCAGCTGGCCGATCGCGGCCGGGCGGTAGACGTCGGCCGAAACGGTCAGTACCTTTTTCTTCTTTTGCTCGCGCAGGTATTTGGCCAGCTTGCCGACGGTGGTGGTTTTACCCGCACCCTGCAGGCCCGCCATCAGGATGATCGCCGGCGGCTGGGTGGCGAAATTCAGCTGCGACGCCTCGGGACCGAGATCGGCCCCCATCAGCGACGCCAGCTCGCGCTGCACCACGCCGACCAGGGCCTGGCCCGGCGTCAGCGATGCAATCACTTCTTCGCCTAGCGCTTTTTGCTTGACGTTGGCGATGAACTCGCGCACCGCCGGCAAGGCGACGTCGGCTTCCAGCAAGGCCAGGCGGACTTCGCGCAGCATGTCTGCGGTGTTGGTTTCGGTGAGGCGCGCTTCGCCGCGCATGGTTTTGACGACTTTGGCGAGGCGTTGGGTAAGATTGTCGAGCATGGTGGGTAACAGCGTTTCCAGAAGAAGTGCGTGGTTAATGTGGACCGTTTTCGCGTCATCGATACCCTGATGCGCCTTAAAATGGCCACGATAATGCATGTAAACAGCCATTTTACCTGATGCGGGCCGAGGCCGACCCTGGAATGAAGGCCGCTGTCCGGGGATAGCCGGGGATGATGTACAAGATGCAAGAAATGACGGCCGGCTTATCTCGCTGGCCAGCCACGCTGTTTGAGCACGCCGCGCAGACGCCACATGTTGTAAACTTATGCGATGCAAACATATCTTTTCGTTCTGGTGGCGCTGCTATATATAGGCTGCACCTTCTTGCCGTCGAGCCGCCGCCAGACCATCTCCATTGTTGTCGCCGTCGCCTGGGTGCTGCATGGCGGCGTGCTGTGGTCCGACGTGGTCGGGCCGGAGGAGCTGCGGGTCGGCTTTTCGATGATGCTGTCGGCGACCTTGTGGGTGTCGGTCGCCGCCTACTGGCTGGAAAACCGCAACTACACCTTGGACGGCCTGCGGGTCCTGGTGCTGCCGATGGCGGCGCTGGCGGCGGTCCTGCCGGCCATGTTCCCGGGGAACATGGTGGCGCTGAACGGCAAGTCGCCAGTGTTCCTCTGGCATATCGTGATTTCCATCCTGGCCTACAGCACCCTGACTATCGCCGCATTCCATGCGGTGCTGATGGTATTGCAGGAATCGCGCCTGCATACCCGTCCGGGCGGGGCGAAAGCCGGCTGGTTCGGGCATGCGCTGGATCGCTTGCCAGCCTTGCTGACCATGGAAAAGCTGCTGTTTCGCCTGATTGCTTTCGGATTTTTCTTGCTGACGCTGACGGTGCTGTCGGGGGTGGTGTTTTCCGAGGAGCTGTTCAACAAGGCCTTCAAATGGGATCACAAGACCATTTTCACCATGTTGTCATGGGCCTTGTTCGGCCTGTTGCTGGCAGGCCGCAAATGGCAAGGCTGGCGCGGCCGCACCGCGCTCAGCTTTACCTTGACCGGATTTGCCGTTTTACTGCTGGCGTATGTAGGGAGCCGTTTCGTGCTTGAAGTCGTGTTGCATCGGGTATTGGTATGAAACTGATTATTTTAATTGTCGTGGTATTGGCTGTCATCGTCTGGCTGCAGCGCCTGAAAAAGAATCTCGGCCGGGATCGTTCCGCCCCAGGCGGATCGACCTTTGACCATGGCCCCTCGGCCGCCGGCGCTTCGCCACAAGCCGAAGCCATGGTGGCTTGCGCCCATTGCGGCATGCATTTTCCGGCATCGGAAGCGCTGGCCGATGCTTCCGGCGCGGTTTTTTGCAGTGCGGAGCACCGTCGCCTGCATGCTTCCTGAATTTCATCCACTTTGAGCCGTTATGCTTATTTCAGCCGGGGCCGGCGCTTGATAGCGTCCGGCCTGCGATTGCCCGATCCATTGTGAGACAGGACCCGCATGACTAGCTCCACCGTCGCCCCGTTGAGCGGTAAGCCGGACACTTTCTGGCGCACGCTCCAGACCTTCAACGTGACCCGGATCGTGGTTGCAATGGTGATGCTGGCCTATCTCAGCACCCAGAGCAAGAACGAGACCTGGTTCTCGCAGCTGTTTACCAATCCGCAGACCTGCAGCGTCTACCTGCTGTGCGCCGCAGTCTTCACGCTCGTCACGGCGTATTACCACCGCCATTACATGGCGCAGATAGTGCTGCCGATCACGGTCGACATGATTGCAGTGTCGATCCTGTATATAGGCGCCGGCGGCGCCAAGGGCGGACTGGCCATCCTGTACCTGTTCCCGCTGGCCGGCTCGGCAATCCTGGCGCCGCTGCTGGTGGCGCTGTTGTTTGTGTCGATTGCGACCATAGTGCTGCTGGCGGAAAGCGGTTACCAGATCTTGCAGTCGGCGCCGGATGCCTCCAGCCTGCAAGCCGGTTTGTATGGCGGCGCTTTCTTCTTTGCCGTGCTGGTGATCAACCGGCTTGCCGACAAGCTGATCAAGCAAGAGGAGCTGGCGACCCAGCGCGGCAGGGACCTGCGGGTGCAAATGGATATCAATCGCATCGCAATCAAGGATATGGGGGACGGCTTGCTGGTGGTCGATCCGCTTGGCACCCTGATCATGGCGAATCCGGCGGCGGAGCGCATGCTGGGTTTGTCCTTGTCGGATGAGGAACAGCAGCACAAACTGAGCGATTATGCGGTGCTGGCGCCGATAACCGATGCCTTGTTTGCCTGGGAATCGCGGGTAAGCGACCTGCCGCATGCGGTTTCGCCGGCGGTAGGCGAGGCGGTATTCGTCACCATCAAGCATACCGATGACCTTGGCCAGGACGCCGCGGCCATCGACTGGAGCGGGCGGCGCGAGCTGGCGGCGCATTTGAAAGTGCGCTTTGCGGCAGTCAGGATGCGCGAACTGAGCGAGTACCGGGCAGTCATCTTTTTGCAGGATGTCAGCGAAATCGAGAACCAGGCCCAGCAACTGAAACTGGCTGCCATGGGCCGCCTGACCGCCAGCATCGCCCATGAGGTACGCAATCCGCTGGCCTCGATTTCCTATGCCGCCACCTTGCTGGCGGAAGAGGCGACCGACGAGGCCGAGGCGCGCCTGCTGACGATCATCGAAGACAACGTAGCGCGCCTGAACCGCATGATTGAGGATATCCTGAAGCTGTCGCGCAAGGCGCAGCGGCAGCTGGAGCCGATCTTGCTTGCGCCCTTGCTGCAGGAGATCGTCAGCGATTTCAGGCAGACCCATGCGGTGGCGCCAGCCGCGATTGACTTGCAGATCGATGCCGCGGACCGGCAAAGCGTGTGGTTCGACCCCTTGCACCTGCGTGAAGTCGTGACAAACCTGCTGTCGAATGCGGTGCGTTACGCCAGCGGCCGTCCGGGCGGGATGCGCTTGCAGGCCATGTCCAGCGTCGCCGGGCGCCTGGAACTGCATGTGCAGGACGATGGCGAACCGATTTCGCCGGCGGTGCGGGCGCACCTGTTCGAGCCGTTTTACACCACCTCCAGCAAGGGCACGGGGCTGGGCTTGTTTTTAGCGCGCGAGTTGTGTTTGAATAATGGCGCGTTGCTCGATTATGAATACCGGCATGATGTCCAAGGACAGAATTCCAGCCATGTGAGTGGCCGTTTTGTTATTGCGTTTGCTGCCCATGACCCTGTGTCTCCTGCTGATTAGAATTGACTGAAAAAAGACGAATGCCATGAGCTCACCCCGTATTCTGGTTGTTGACGACGAAGCGCACCTGCGCGAACTGCTGGAAATCGCCTTGGTCAAGATGGGGCTGGATGTCGACAGCGCCGACAGCCTGTCCGCGGCGCGCAGCCATCTGGCGCAAAATGACTACGCGCTGGTCCTGACCGACATGCGCCTGCCGGACGGACTCGGGATCGAACTGGTGCGTGAAGTCACCGCTGGCGAAAAGGTCATACCGATTGCCGTGATTACCGCCTACGGCAGCGCCGACAATGCCGTCATGGCGCTGAAGGCAGGTGCTTTCGATTATCTGTCGAAACCGGTGGCGCTGGACCAGCTGCGCCTGATGGTGCAATCGGCGCTGCGCGTCGGCAAGCCGGTCGAAACCCCGCGGCCGGTGGCGGACTCGAAACTGCGCGCCGGTGCCGGCTCAACGTTGCGCCTGATCGGCCAATCCGCCGCCATGCAGGAATTGCGCACCCAGATCGTGCGTCTGGCGCGCAGCATGGCGCCGGTGGCGATCACCGGCGAGTCCGGCAGCGGCAAGGAACTGGCGGCGCGCGATATCCATGCGCTCAGTCCGCGCGCCGACAAGCCCTTTGTCGCCGTCAATTGCGGCGCAATCCCGGAAGCCTTGATGGAAGCGGAGTTCTTCGGCTACCGCAAAGGTGCGTTTACCGGCGCAGCCGATGACCGGGACGGATTTTTCCAGGCCGCCAACGGCGGCACCTTGCTGCTGGATGAGGTTGCCGACCTGCCGCTGGCGATGCAGGTCAAGCTGCTGCGTGCGATCCAGGAGCGCCGCGTGCGCAAGGTCGGCGCGACGGTGGAGGAGGCGGTAGATGTGCGGCTGGTCAGCGCCACCCACCAGAATCTGGCCGAGTGTGTCGAATCAGGTAGATTTCGCCAGGATTTGTACTATCGTTTGAATGTTATCGAATTAAAGCTGCCGCCGCTGCGGGAACGGCTGGATGACATCGACCTGCTGGTCGCCGCGATCCTGGGGCGCCTGTCGGCGTTTACGCCGCAGGCGGAACAAGTGACGCTGGCGCCGGCGGCGCTGTCGGCTCTTTGCGCTTATGCGTTTCCGGGCAATGTGCGCGAACTGGAAAATATCCTGGAGCGGGCGCTGGCGTTCGCCAATGACGGCGTAATTGAAGTGGCGGACCTGGGTTTGAAAGGGGCTGGCCAGGGCCGGCCCGTGGAAGCGCCGGACCTTGCCGACCATTACAGCGATGCCGCGCTGGCGGCCGGTGCGCCGGCGGGCATGGAGCCGGTTGTTGCCGGCGTGGCGGCGCCGTTGAACGGCGCCGAACTGCCGTCCTCGCTGCCGGACTATCTTGACGATATCGAGCGCGACGTCATCCGGCAGGCGCTGACGCGTACGCATTTCAACCGCACCAAGGCCGCCGATCTGCTGGGCATCAGTTTCCGCCAGCTGCGCTACCGGATGCAACGATTGTCGATCCACGAGCAAGATTAGGGCAGGTAACAATGACGGAGCAGCAGAAACCGCTTCCCCCGTGTTTTGAAATCGGCGCGGACGGCTGGTGCCGTCCCGATGAAGTCGTGCGCCAGTCTTCCCCCAATTGCGACGCCAGGCCGGAGGGCTGCGTCGCCGATTTGCTGGTGATCCACAACATCAGCCTGCCGCCGGGGCAGTTTGGCGGCCCCTATATTGCCGACCTGTTCGGCAATCGCCTGGATTACGATGCGCATCCTTATTTCGAACAGCTGCGGCCACTCAGGGTTTCTTCCCATTTCCTGATACTGCGCGACGGCGGGGTTGTGCAGTTTGTCTCCGCCAATGACAGGGCCTGGCATGCGGGTGCGTCATGTTTCGAGGGCCGTGAGCGCTGCAACGATTTTTCAATCGGGATCGAACTGGAAGGCACCGATTTCGAACAGTTTTCCGCGTTGCAATATCATGCGCTGGCGACATTGACCCATGCCTTGCGGTTGCGTTACCCTCTCGCCGCGGTCGCCGGGCATGAGCATATCGCACCCGGCAGAAAGACCGATCCCGGTCCGTTTTTTGACTGGACCCAATACCAGCAAGCCTTAGCCGGGCATGCAGCAAAAACGCCGGGCGAACCTGCGCTACGCTTTCCCGCCATAGACAAAAAAGTCAATTGAATAGTCTCTTTTCGCATATAAAAAAGATCCTACTTTTGGATTGCATCGGCGAGTTCTAGGTACTACAATTAGTAAAAATCAAATCCAGAAACCTATATGTAGTGTTTTTCCGTACTTCGTCCTTGGTTTGCTTTGCATGGTCTGTCCACCTATGTGGTGTTTTGTTTTTGTACTCACGTCAGTATAAATGCAGGTGTCGGACAGGCTGCTCAGCAGCCTCTGGGTTTGTTGCCGGTCTTCGTCAATCATTCTTTTAACGCTGGTTTTCTCTTTTTTTATCTTAATCGGGCATTGGTCACGAACGCCTGCCGACAGGCAGTCGATGGGTCAACAACTGATCCGGCAATGACTGATGCAGCAATAGCAGTATCTGAACCATCAACGGTTCCAAGGTTCTAATTAATAACAGCAGGCGTCATTGTTTCGCCTGCTTTCACAGTCTCGGGAGGCTCAGTGCAATCTACTCAAGAAATTTCCGTTAAATCATCAGCCGAAATCGCTGGTGTCCAGCCAACAACCGGCAGCGGCTCTCCCGTCAAGGTATCCAGCAGTTTCGGTGACTACCGCATCATCCGCCGCAATGGCGCCGTAGTCGGTTTTGAACCATCCAAGATCTCGATCGCAGTCACCAAGGCCTTCCTCGCCGTCAACGGCGGCCAGGGTGCGGCATCGGCGCGGGTGCGTGAACTGGTTGAGCAGCTGACTTCCAACGTCGTCGCCGCCCTGGTGCGCCGCCAGCCGAATGGCGGTACTTTCCATATTGAAGACATCCAGGACCAGGTCGAACTGTCCCTGATGCGCTCCGGCGAACATGACGTGGCGCGTGCCTACGTGCTGTATCGCGCCAAGCGCATGGAAGAGCGTTCGCAGCAGCAGACCGGCGCCAAGCCAAGCGTAGCCGGCACGGAATTGTTCGTGACCGAAGACGGCCAGCGCCGCGCGCTGGACATGGGCCAGGTGCGCAACCTGATTACCGCGGCTTGCATCGGCCTGGAAAAACACGTCGACGCCGAAGCCATCCTGGCCGAGACCGTCAAGAACCTGTACGACGGCGTGCCGGTTGAAGAATTGCACAAGTCGGCGATCCTGGCCGCTCGCGCGCTGATGGAAAAAGACCCTGCCTACAGCACGGTTACTGCGCGTCTGCTGATGCACACGATCCGCAAGGAAGTGTTCGGCAAGGAAGTGGCGCAAGCCGATGCTCCAGCCGAATACCTTGAATATTTCCCGAAATTTATTAAAAAGGGTATTGAAGCCGACTTGTTGGATGCCAAGCTGGCGCAATTCGACCTGAAAGAATTGGGCGAAGCACTGAAGCCGGAGCGCGACCTGCAATTCGGTTACCTCGGCCTGCAAACCCTGTACGACCGTTATTTCCTGCACGTCCGCGATATCCGCATCGAAATGCCGCAAGCGTTCTACATGCGGGTGGCGATGGGCCTGGCGCTGAATGAAGTCAACCGTGAAGCACGCGCTATCGAGTTCTACAACCTGCTGTCCAGCTTCGACTTCATGAGCTCGACGCCGACCCTGTTCAACTCCGGCACGCAACGCTCGCAGCTGTCGTCCTGCTACCTGACGACGGTGGCCGACGATCTCGACGGCATCTACGAAGCGATCAAGGAAAACGCCCTGCTGGCCAAATATGCCGGCGGCCTGGGCAATGACTGGACGCCGGTGCGTTCGCTGGGCGCCCATATCAAGGGCACCAACGGCAAGTCGCAAGGCGTGGTGCCGTTCCTGAAAGTGGTCAACGACACCGCGGTGGCGGTCAACCAGGGCGGCAAACGCAAGGGCGCGGTCTGCGCCTACCTGGAAACCTGGCACATGGACATCGAGGAATTCCTCGACCTGCGCAAGAACACCGGCGACGATCGCCGCCGTACCCACGACATGAACACTGCCAACTGGATTCCTGACCTGTTCATGAAGCGCGTGATGGAAAAGGGCGAGTGGACCCTGTTCTCGCCAAGCGACGCACCGGACCTGCACGACAAGGTCGGCCGCGCCTTCGAGGAAGCATATACCGGCTACGAAGCCAAGGCTGCCCGCGGCGACCTGCGCCTGTTCAAGAAGATCCAGGCGCTCGACCTGTGGCGCAAGATGCTGTCGATGCTGTTTGAAACCGGCCATCCATGGATTACTTTCAAGGATCCATGCAACATCCGTTCGCCGCAGCAGCACGTCGGCATGGTCCACAGCTCCAACCTGTGCACCGAGATCACGCTCAACACCAACGAATCCGAGATCGCGGTATGCAACCTGGGCTCGGTCAACCTGCCGGCGCACATGAAAGACGGCCAGCTGGACCACGCCAAGTTGCAGAAAACCATCAATACGGCGATGCGCATGCTGGATAATGTGATCGATATTAACTATTATGCAGTGAAGAAGGCGCGCGATTCGAACTTGCGGCACCGTCCGGTTGGCCTCGGCATCATGGGTTTCCAGGATTGCCTGCACATGATGCGCGTGCCTTACGCTTCGCAAGCAGCGGTTGAATTTGCCGACAAGTCGATGGAGGCAGTCTGCTACCACGCCTACTGGGCGTCGACCGAACTGGCGGAAGAGCGTGGCCGCTACAGCAGCTATCGCGGTTCCCTGTGGGATCGCGGCATCCTGCCGCAGGATTCCCTGAAACTGCTGGCGGAAGAGCGCGGCGGCTATCTGGAAGCGGATATGTCCGAATCGCTGGACTGGACCGAACTGCGCGGCCGCATCAAGGAATTCGGCATGCGCAACTCGAATTGCGTGGCGATTGCGCCGACTGCGACCATCTCGAACATTATTGGCGTATCGGCCTGTATCGAGCCGACCTACCAGAACCTGTACGTGAAATCGAACCTGTCGGGCGAATTCACGGAAATCAATGAATACCTGGTGCGCGACTTGAAAGCGCGCGGCTTGTGGGACGAGGTGATGATCTCCGACCTCAAGTACTTCGACGGCAGCCTGGCCAAGATCGACCGCATTCCGCAAGATCTGCGCGATATCTACGCCACCGCATTCGAAGTCGAACCGTCCTGGCTGGTGGAAGCGGCATCGCGTCGCCAGAAATGGATAGACCAGGCGCAATCGCTGAATATCTATATGGCGGGCGCATCCGGCAAGAAGCTGGATGAGACCTACAAGCTGGCATGGCTGCGCGGCCTGAAGACCACTTACTACCTGCGCACCATAGGCGCGACGCATACCGAGAAGTCGACATCGAAAACCGGCGCCCTGAATGCCGTGTCGGTAGACGGCGGCGCCAGCGGCGGCGCAGCGGCGACTTACGGCACTGCTGCTGTTGCAGCCGCGCCACAGGAACTGGATGGCCCGGCATGCACCATGCGCCCAGGCGATCCAGGATTCGAAGAGTGCGAAGCCTGCCAGTAAGCCAGTTATTTGAGGGCAGGGTTCAAGCGGTGCTGCAGTGTAGCGAATCAGGTTTCCGTACAGCACCCGCCGTGGCTTCTGTCCTCAACTGGCTAGAGATAAAACGTAGCAATTGCAAAGACAAGTAGGGTGGGCAGGAAATCTGCCCACGCGTTACCGAAACAAGCGTAGCGATCAATTCGAGGTCGCGCGCGGGCACAGCCGCCCACCCTACGAAAGATAAAGGAATAAAGAATGCTCTCCTGGGATGAAGAAAAAAGTTCGGCCCCTCGTACTCCGTCTATGCCGGCGCAACCGGCATTTGCTCCTTCGGCGCGTCCGCAGATGTCCGATACCGCTCTCAACCCGGCGTTGATGGGACAGGCCGCCGCCGCGCCTGCAGTCGATGTCAGCCACCGCGTCAATGCCGCGGACAAACGCATCATCAACGGTCATACCGACGTCAACCAGCTGGTGCCGTTCAAGTACAAATGGGCCTGGGACAAGTACCTGGCCGGCTGCGCCAACCACTGGATGCCGCAGGAAATCAACATGCAGCGCGATATCGAGCTGTGGAAGAACCCGAACGGCCTGACCGAAGACGAACGCCGCCTGGTCAAGCGCAACCTGGGATTCTTCGTCACCGCCGACTCGCTTGCCGCCAACAATATCGTGCTCGGCACCTACCGCCACATCACCGCGCCGGAATGCCGCCAGTACCTGCTGCGCCAGGCTTTCGAGGAAGCGATCCATACCCACGCCTATCAATACATCGTGGAATCGCTCGGCCTGGACGAGGCGGAAATCTTCAACGCCTATCACGAAGTCAAATCGATCCGCGACAAAGACGAATTCCTGATCCCCTTCATCAATACGCTGACCGATCCCGAGTTCAAGACCGGCACTACTGAAAACGATCAGAAATTGCTGCGCTCGCTGATCGTCTTCGCCTGCATCATGGAAGGTCTTTTCTTCTACGTCGGCTTCACGCAGATCCTTGCGCTGGGCCGCCAGAACAAGATGATGGGCGCTGCCGAGCAGTACCAATACATCTTGCGCGACGAGTCGATGCACTGCAATTTCGGGATCGATTTGATCAACACAATCAAGATGGAAAACCCGCATTTGTGGACACCGGAATTCCGCGATGAGATCAAAGCGTTGTTTTTAAGCGCAGTAGAGTTGGAATATCGCTACGCAGAGGATACAATGCCGCGTGGAGTGCTCGGTTTGAATGCGCCAATGTTCAAAGGCTACTTGCGGTTCATCGCAAATCGCCGCGCGCAACAGATCGGACTGGATCCAATGTTCCCTCAGGAAGAAAATCCCTTCCCCTGGATGAGCGAGATGATCGACCTGAAAAAAGAACGCAACTTTTTTGAGACTCGTGTAATCGAATATCAAACCGGCGGTGCACTGAACTGGGAATAAAGGCTTCAGATCTCGGACAAGAATAACGAGGTGGATGGAAACCTGCAGCGCTTAGTACTATAAAAAAGTCTGCAAACTAAAAGGTGATTTCCAAATTTAATGAACAGCCAAAGACAGAAACGTACTTATCTGTTGTCGCCGCTTACCCCGATTCAGTCGGGTTTGGCGGCGTTTTCTTTGGAAAAACTAACCATTTTGTAACAGAATTCCGACGCTGGCATAGCCGCTAGCGTTTTTTTGGCCAAGGATCGCAGCCGACAGGTGATGCGAATTCTTCCTCCCAGCCCGGAAGCTGGGAAAAGACCCTGGCCAATAATGGCTGAAGTGCTGCATCAATGAGGGGATGGAGCAGTTCAGCTGGTGCCGAATTCATTAGCGCAAGCAGAGTTGATTGCGCCGATGAATAATCCGCCGTTCCCATCGCGATGGGTTCGTCGGGTTTCCAACTTGGAGCTTGATTTTTTCCATCACGTGAAGGAGAAACAAAATGGCAACAGCAGCAAAGAAACCCGCAGCGAAGAAACCCGCTGCGAAGAAAGCAGCCCCGGCCAAGAAGCCAGCAGCTAAAGCAAAACCAGCAGCAGCTAAGAAACCAGTTGCTAAGAAAGCTGTAGCAGCGAAAAAGCCGGCAGCCAAGGCAGCAGCAAAACCAGCAGCCAAGAAACCGGTTGCCAAGAAAGCTGTCGCCGCTAAAAAGCCAGTAGCTAAGAAAGCAGCAGCAAAACCAGCAGCCAAGAAACCGGTTGCCAAGAAAGCTGTCGCGGCCAAAAAGCCAGTAGCCAAGAAAGCAGCAGCAAAACCAGCAGCCAAGAAACCGGTTGCCAAGAAAGCTGTCGCGGCCAAAAAGCCAGTAGCTAAGAAAGCAGCAGCAAAACCAGCAGCCAAGAAACCGGTTGCCAAGAAAGCTGTCGCGGCCAA
>NZ_JBWKQR010000008.1:136939-253313 GCF_059418905.1 Collimonas sp. GW821-FHT07E08
AAAGCCAGCAGCCAAGAAAGCAGTAGCAGCCAAGAAGCCGGTTGCTAAGGCAGCAGCGAAACCAGCGGCAAAAAAGCCGGCAGTTAAGAAAGTCGCGGCTAAGCCAGCAGCAAAAAAGCCGGTAGCTAAAGCAGCAGCGAAACCTGCTGCCGCCAAGCCAGCTGTTAAAAAGGCCGCAGCGAAACCTGCAGCCAAGAAGCCAGCGGCAAAGCCAGCAGCAGCACCAGCAGCAACAACAGTGCTGAACCCGGCAGCAGCTTGGCCGTTCCCAACTGGCACACGCCCGTAATTAGCGTTTGCCGGCTTGCCTGATTAAGTTCAGGCATATCGCCCGCTGTATGGCCTAGCGCCCTGCAGCGGGTTTTTATTTGTGGCGGCGGTTATCGCAGAGGGCGGGTAGCGCTGTGCGTCCGGCAGCCGGCATATGCTCGTGCAAGCGGGTCGCCAGCCTCTCGGAAATTACTGCTACGATAGCCGGCTGGCGGTCCGTTCTTTTCTTAAACCTTGAACTGTGGCGTTCGTCCGCATTCCCGACTTACATCTTGCGCCCGAATTCGGGTAAGTTATCAGTATATGGACTGGCGCCGATGCCGGTCCGCCTGAATCGCTGCTTCATCTGGAAAGGGAAACACGTCGTGTTGCAGAACATTTTCACCTTGATTATCGAAACTATCGCCAGCGTCCTGGGCGGTGTCCTGTTGCTTCGGTTCTGGATCCAGGCGGTGCGGGTGCGGCCGCCGCAACAGCTGGCGCAATTCATTTTCACCTTGTCCGACTGGGCCGTGCGGCCGATGCGGCGCTTGTTGCCGGGGGTAGGCGGCTATGACTGGGCCAGCCTGATAGGCGCGGTCGTGGTCGCTGTCATCTGCATCCTGCTGGAACTGGGCGTCAGGTCGGCGCTGAGTGCTTCGCTGATCTTCAGCTTGTCGGCGCTGCTGTTTTTCCAGTGGGTATTCTATGGACTGATCGCATTGCTGATCATCGAGGCGATCTTTAGCTGGGTGAATCCGAATGCGCCACTGGCGCCCTTCGTACGGGCGCTGAATGAGCCGCTGCTGCGCCCTTTGCGCAGGATTATCCCGCTGATCGGCAATATCGATCTGTCGCCGCTGGCGGCGCTGATACTGCTGCGGGTGGTGCACCAGCTGGTAATTTACCTGATCATGTCGGTGGCATGAACCAAAAGGCGGGCGCCGCATGGTGCTCCGATGTTGCCGGCGGCGTCAGGCTGGCGCTGCAGGTGACGCCTAACGCCAAGAAAAGCCAGATCATCGGCCCGCTGGAGAATGTCCTCAAGCTGCGCTTGCAGGCGCAGCCTATCGAGGGCAAGGCGAATGACGCGCTGGTGCGCTACCTGGCGGAGCTGCTGGATGTGCCGCGCAGCAAGATCGTCATTACCCACGGCCATACCAGCAAGCGCAAAATCGTCGAAGCGCATGGTCCGTCATTGACTGCCGAAGCCGTCATGCGTCGTTTGCTGGCATCGACGCAGTAAGCGCCGAGGAAGGAAAAACGGCTTCCGATGGTGAGTCGGAAGCCGTGAGCCGTATGCCCGGATGGATGCCGGGTCAGGCGTCCATCTGGCTTTGCAGGTAGTTTTGCAGGCCGACCTTGTCGATCAGGTCGAGCTGGGTTTCCAGCCAGTCGATATGTTCTTCGGTATCTTCAAGGATTTCCTTGAACAGTTCACGCGACACATAATCGCCCGCTTTTTCGCAGGCAGCGATGCCATCCTTGACGGTCTTTTGCGCGCCTTGCTCCAGCTTCAGGTCGCATTGCAGCATCTCCGGCGTCGATTCGCCGATCATCAGCTTGTGCAGCGCTTGCAGGTTCGGCAAGCCGTTCAGCATCAGGATGCGGTCAATCAGCTTGTCGGCGTGCTTCATTTCGCCGATGGATTCTTCGTATTCCTTCTTGCCGAGTTTTTCCAGGCCCCAGTGCTTGTACATGCGGGCATGCAGGAAATACTGGTTGATCGCTGTCAGTTCGTTGGTCAGCTGCGCGTTGAGCAGCGTGATGATTTGTTTTTCGCCTTGCATGGGGACCTCGCTGTGATGGGATGCGGAGCGCTCAGGGATAAAGTCGGGGATTTCTGGACTGTATTCCGGCTTCTCACGTGATCGGCGCGTCGCTAAAACGATATGCGACCGAAATCGCAGCCATGATAGCGCATGCGATAAGCTTTTTCATCATTGGGTAGCGCGAATCATTTTCATTGTGATTTGTGCATCAACGCGATAGCGCTGGAAAGAAAAAAGCCTGCGCATGGCGACATGCGCAGGCCTTTGCAGAGGCGGCGTTTGGTAGCCGCGAACGCTTATCCAGCGATCGGCTTACTTGGCCTCCGGATCGGTGACAAAGCCGATTTTTCCGAGGCCGCCGGATTGGGCCGCGGCCATCACCTGGGCCACTTTTTCATACTGCACCGTGCGCGCCGCGCGTAAATGCAGCTCCGGCTGCGGCTGCTTTTGCGCTGCAACGGCAATCCGCGCATTCAGTTCGTTGCGGTCAACCACTTCATCGTTCCAGAACAGCTTGCCGTCGGCGTCGATCGACAGGTTGATGTTTTCCGGCTTGGTCTGGTCGGGCTGGTTGGCGGCGCGCGGCAAATCGATCTTCACCGCGTGGTTCATCACCGGGATGGTCATGATAAAGATGATCAGCAGCACCAGCATCACGTCGACCAGCGGCGTGGTGTTGATCTCCGGATTGAAATCGTCGTCCGAATCGGACAAGGAGCCCATGCCCATCATGCACCTTTCACGGCGACCAGCTTGGCGCCATTGTTCGAGCCGTTGCCATGGTCTGTTTCGTTGTTGCTGGAACGGGAGCCGGTAACGAACAGGGCGTGCAGGTCAAAGCCGAATTTGTTCAGCTTGGCGATGATGGTCTTGTTGCCGCGCACCAAGGCGTTATAACCGAAGGTAGCAGGGATCGCCACGGCCAGGCCGAGGGCGGTCATGATCAGCGCCTCGCCGACCGGACCGGCGACCTTGTCGATGCTGGCCTGGCCGGAAGTGCCGATCGACACCAGCGCATGATAAATCCCCCACACAGTGCCAAACAGGCCGACAAAAGGCGCGGTGGAGCCGACCGAAGCCAGCACTGCCATGCCGGCCTGCAATTTGCCTGAAACCTCGTCGATGGCCTGGCGCAGAGAGAGGGTGACCCAGTCGCTGACCGAAAGCTGATCGTGCAAATGTCCCTTGTGGGCGGCGTGGTGGCGCATCGAGGAGACGCCGGCCTGGGCTACTTCGGCAAACGGATTCTCCGTGCCCAGCGTGGCGATGCCTTCCGGCAGGCTGGTGGTATCCCAGAACTGGTGGCCGGCGGCGTGCGCCGCGCGCTGGAAGCGCAGGATTTGCAGGGCCTTGGTCAGGATGACGTACCAGGACGCAATCGACATCGCCACCAGCAGCACGGCGACGCTTTTGATGACGAAATCGCCCTGGCTCCAGAGCGCTTCCAATCCGTAAGGACTTACTTCCATGATGAACTCCCCTTGTATCTGTGAATTGAGTGCGGCTGCCTCGGCGGAGCGCCAAGAGCGCCATTGATTAATTGGATAGCTGGAAATTGATGGGCACGATGGCAAACACCGGCAGCGGCTTGCCGTCTTCCATATAAGGTTTGAACAAAGCCCGCATCACCGCTTGTTTGGCGGCGTCGTCGAGACGGCTGGAGCCGGAGGATTTTTGCACCTCGACGCGCTCGGCGCGGCCTTTTTCATTGATCAGGACGCGGATGACCGACTTGCCTTCCTCGCCCATGCGCTTGGAGACGGCAGGATATTTCACATCGGGCGGCTGGAGGTATTCGACGCCGGAGGTGATGGTGCGCGGCTGGGGCGGGGCGGCGGGGGGCGCCGGTGGCGCTGCTGCGGCCGGTTCTTCATGCTGCGGCGGCTGCGGCGCCGGCGTCGGCGCCGAAATGGCGGTTTCCGACGGCGTAGTGTTGACGACCGGCGTTGGGCGCGGCGGTGCAATGTTCTTCTTTACGACGGCGACGGTTTTTGGTGCGACCGGCGTAGGTGCGGCCGGCGTCGGCTCAGGCGCCTTTTCGGGCGTGACGAAGCTGGCGAAGATTTCTTTTGGGACGGCCTGCGCGGCCTGGTGGATCAGGCCGCTTTTCAATGCCCAGAAAAATGCGACGTGAAGCAGCAGGATCGTGCCCAGGGGGCCGATGCGTTTGATCTTTTTCCACGCAAGCGCAGGGGAACTGATTGTTGCTGACGACATGGTTGCGCTGATCCTGCCGGGTACTAGGCAGCTTGTATGTTTTGTTGGAATACCAATGCTTGAACATGACGCAAGGCAGCCGGAGCGCGGTTATCCAGGCATTCGCGCAACACGCTCTTCGCGCAGGAATGGCATTTCCCGCAGCAGGTGGCAATCCCCAGGTTCTCGCGCAATTCAGACATGGAAGACATGCCCGAATCGACTGCCTGCCGGATTTTCCGATCCGACACGTTATTGCAAACACAAACGATCATTTTGTACCTCACTGCCATGGTTAAAAGGCAGATTAAGAAATAAAAGTCCGCCGACAGAGATGTCCTTGCGGCGGTTGGTTATTATTGCGCGATGCTTCTTTAACAGACCCGGCTTGCGGTCCCGAACCTGCTGAACAGGCTGTATTTCTCAGGCCGCGGCATCGTGCTCTCTACTACCGTGCCCCACTGCTCCGACAACTGCAGGCAGGTTGCCCGTAATACCGGCGCCAGGTTCGGCAAATCCGCCAGCGCCTTAAGATGCCGCTCGATCACCGAGGCCAGCTTGACGCAACCGCTGATTTCCTGGCTGTTGGCGGTGTACTGCGACATCAGGTGCAGCACCGCCGAGACCAGCAGTTCCGGCTGTGCCGGCGCGCCGTTTGGCTCCACAAAAGCCGGATTGATTTTCTCCGATACCATCAGCACTCCTATATCAGTATCTCGCTGGCTGGCGCTTGCTGCGGGCGGGCTGGTGTTGGACCAATTAAAAAACGCCGTGCTCAAGTTTCCAATTAAGCGGTCAGGATCAGCTTGTTCAGTTGCGTCAGCCGCAGCTTGTAAATCCGGCCGCCGTGATCGATTTCCAGTTCGCGCATTTGCTTGAACAGATCCTGGCTCTTGATTCGCGTGACTGCTGATGCAACTGACTTCGTGATGCTGGACACAGGGGTTTTCTCAACTTGTGTTTCGCGTCGGATCGTCTGGCTCATTATAGTCCTTTCTGTAAATGCGAACAATTCGTATTTGTATTATTCGTCACCTGAGCAGGGAATGCAAGCGTTTTTAGCGCATCCGTTGGCGTAATCTGGAAAAGATGCCGAGCGGGAAATATCAGCCGCGCCTTGCCGACGATGCACGTAGGCAAGGTTGTTTCCAAGGAGGCTGAATTTTGGGGGGAGATGGGAATAGCGGCTGAGAGCCTAGGCGGCCAGACGTGAAACAAGCGCAAAGATTGCGCTTGTTTTATTGAAACCTTGTCAAGGAAGGCAGGCGGTCATTCTGCTTTTGGCTTGGCCGCTTCGCGCCGGTTGAAGCCTGCCACCATGTCGAAGCGGAACAGCCGGCATTCCAGCGCACCATTGAAGAAAGGCGTCTTGCGCGCTTCTTTCAGGCGCAGCAGCTTGGGCAAGCCGAGGTCGGCCGAAAACAGGAAGATGCTCCAGCCGGCAAAGCGCTGCTTCAGCGTGGTGCCGAACGCGCTGAAGAAAGCGGTCAGCAAGTCGTCGCTGCTCAGGGTGCTGTCGCCGCGCACGCCGATCCGTTCGCCGTAAGGCGGATTGGTGAGCATGATGCCGTGTTCTGCGTCGGCAGGCGGTTTGACCTCTTGCGCTTCGATCTGCTTGACCGGCACTTCAAACAGGATGCCGGCATTGCGCAGGTTGTTCGCCGCGATCTGCACCATGTCGCCGGAGATGTCGCTGCCGAAGATGGTCGGCGTGGCCGGCAAAGGATTCGGCTTGAAACTGCCTTTGATCGCCAGCCATTTGGCGCTCTCGAAATCGTTGAATTTTTCAAAGGCAAAGCGGCGCCGGGCGCCAGCCGGGATGCCGGCGAGGATCTGGGCGGCTTCCACCAGGATGGTGCCGGAGCCGCACATGGGATCGAACAAAACGGTGCCTGGCTTCCAGCCGGAGGTGCGCAGCAGGCCGGCGGCGAGATTCTCGCGCAGCGGCGCATCGCCGGTTTCGGCGCGCCAGCCGCGCTTGAACAGGGCTTCGCCGGAGGTATCCAGGTACAGGGTGAAGTTATGGGCATCGAGGAAACCGACGATACGCATGTCCGGCGTGCCGGTGTCTACCGAAGGTCGTTCATTGCACAGGTCGCGGAAACGGTCGCAAATGCCATCCTTGATCTTGAGCGTGGTGAATTGCAGGCTGCGCAGCGGCGATTTCACCGCGGTGACGTCAACCCGGATGGTATGGCTGACCGGAAACCAGCTTTCCCATTCCTGTTCCAGCGTCATGTCGTAGATATCGTTTTCGTTCTTGTACGCGCCATGTGTCAGGCGCAGCAGCACCCGGCTGGCGATGCGCGAGTGCAGGTTGATGCGCCAGGCGTCGCTCAGCAGGCCGGAGCAGTGGACGCCGCCCGGCACCTGGTTATGGACCTTGAGGGTGACGGCGGGTGCGCTGAACTGCGCTATTTCATTCAGTTCTTCAGCCAGCGCGGCTTCCAGCCCGCGCGGGCAGGGGCAAAAATAGGAATGCGAATCTGTTGATAGATGTGACATGGGGTACCCTTTATCCGTTGATACTGCGGTTGCACCTGGCTACCTTGACTAGCCAGGCGGTAAGAAAAATATATTTATCTGGCGAATGCACGCTCTACGAAGTCCAGCCGGTCCTGGCCCCAGAATGCTTCGCCGTCGACTACATACCAGGGCGCGCCAAAGATGTTGGCGGAAATGGCTTCCTCGGTAAAACGGTCGAATTCGCTCTGGACGCTGGCGGTTTCCGCCGATTTCAGCAAGGTCTTGCCGTCGTGCCCCAGTTCCGAGGCGATCGCTGCCAGGGTGGCGTGGTCAGCGATATTGCGCTGTTCGGCCCAGACTGCGCGCATTATAGCGCCGGTCAGCGCCAGGGCGGCTTCCGTGCCGTGCGCAAGCTGGCTGGCGATGATCAGTTTTGCGGCGTCGTCGCTCTGCACCGGAAAGAAAGTCGGGTGCAGGTTCAGCGGCACCTGCAGGTATTCGCTCCAGCGCCGCAGCTCCTCCAGCCGGTAAGCCTGGCGCTGGGGCGCCCGTTTGGCGAGCGGCAAGCCGCCGGAGGTGTTGAAGACCTTGGACAAGTCGCAGGGTTTTAATGCGATCTTGACATCGTATTGATGGGATAGCGCCACCAGGCGCGCATGGCCCAGGTAGGCGAATGGCGAATGCGGCGCAAAATAATATTCACAGAGCTTGCTCATGGCTGGTCCTCGGATGGGCTTAGAACGGTTTGACAACCACCAGGATAACGATGGCGAGCAGCAGCAGGACCGGGACTTCATTGAACCAGCGGAGCCAGACATGGCTGCGGGTATTCGCCCCGTTTTCAAATTTCTTCAGCAGGCTGCCGCAGGCGTGGTGGTAGCCGATCACGAGGATCACCAGGAACAGTTTGGCATGCAGCCAGCCGTTGCCTGGACCTTTGCCTATGCCATAGCCGAGCCACAGCCACGCGCCGAATACGATGGCGGGCAGCGCCAGCATGGTCGTGAAGCGATACAGCTTGCGCGCCATCAGCAGCAATCTGCCGGTGGCTGCGGTATCGGTTTCCTGTGCCAGGTTGACCAGGATCCGCGGCAGGTAAAAGAGGCCGGCAAACCATGATGCGATGAAGACAATATGCAGCGATTTGATCCAAAGCATGGCGTTCCTTTTTTTGATTATTGCGGGAAGGGTGATTGGTGCTGCATGCAACGCCAATGCAAACCGGCGCTGCGGATATCGGGCAATAGCTTAAACGGGACCAGGGCTTCTTGCCCTGGTCCGCAAACAAAGAACCGGCGGCGGCAGTATCGGCACACCCGCCGCATGCTGCATTTTATTCGCGTACTTCGCCGTGCCCGAACACGACATATTTCAGTGAGGTCAGGCCCTCGAGGCCGACCGGGCCGCGCGCATGCAGCTTGTCGTTGGAAATGCCGATCTCGGCGCCCAGGCCGAATTCGAAACCGTCGGCAAAACGGGTCGAGGCATTGATCATGACCGATGCGGAATCGACTTCACGCAGGAAACGCATGGCCCGCGAGTGGTTCTCGGTGACGATGCTGTCGGTGTGCTGCGAGGAATAGGTGTTGATATGGGCGATTGCCTCATCCACGTCGGCAACGATCTTGACCGACAGGATCGCCGCCAGGTATTCGGTGCGCCAGTCTTCCTCGCTGGCGGCGGCCAGGTAGGGATAACCGGCGAGGATGGCCCGGGCTTCGTCGTCGGCGCGCAGTTCGACTTCCTTGCCCTGGTACAGCTTGGCCAGCTGCGGCAAGACCTGCGGCGCAACCGCGCGCGCCACCAGCAGGGTTTCCATGGTGTTGCAAGTGCCATAACGATGGCATTTGGCATTGAAGGCAATCTTCGCGGCCTTGTCGAGATCGGCCTGGTCGTCGATATAGACGTGGCAGATGCCGTCGAGATGCTTGATCATCGGCACCGTGGCCTCCTTGATCAGGCGTGCGATCAGGCCCTTGCCGCCGCGCGGCACGATGACGTCGACATATTGCGGCATGGTGATCAGGGCGCCGACCGCGGCACGGTCTGTGGTGTCGACTACCTGCACCGCGTCCTGCGGCAGGCCGGCGCCGGCCAGCCCCTCCTGCACCAGCCTGGCCAGCGCCTGGTTGCAATGATGGGCTTCGGAGCCGCCGCGCAGGATGGTGGCGTTGCCGCTCTTGATGCACAGGCCCGCGGCATCTACCGTGACGTTCGGCCGGGCTTCGTAAATGATGCCGATGACGCCCAGCGGCACTCGCATCTGGCCTACCTGGATGCCGGTGGGACGGTATTTCATGTTCGAAATTTCGCCGATCGGATCGGGCAGGGCGACAATCTGTTCGAGCCCGGCCACCATGGTGGCGATAGCCTGTTCCGATAGCGTCAGGCGGTCCAGCATCGCCGGCGCCAGGCCGTTGGCGCGCGCCGTTTCGAGATCGACCTGGTTGGCGGCGCGCAGCAGGTCGGCGTCGCGCCGGATGGCGGCGGCGATCAGGCTCAGTGCGCGGTTCTTGACCGCGGTATCGGCGCGCGCCATGGCGCGCGATGCGGCGCGTGCCCGTTGTCCGACTTCGGTCATGTATTGTTGAATGTTCATATGCCTAAATTCTTCTTTGCAATTTACGCGTTTCGTCTGTCTAGTTAGTTGAGGACAGAGTAATTCGGCGCACGGCGGCGCCTCTTAAACTCTGTCCCCAATTAGTTTTAATTCCAACTGCAGCAATGCATCCCATGCATCGCCGGAAAAGGCTTTTGCACGCAAGCCTTTCACCATCTTGTCGATTTGCGCCGCATCCTTCAGGGCCGCCTCCAGCGTCGCCAGGCTCAGGCGCCGCAGCGCCGGTTCCATCAGCCTCTCGCGTGGCCCCCAGATACGGTATTCCTTCAGCAGCGCGGGAATCGGCCGTCCCTGGCTGGCTGCCGATTTCAATTTCAGCAAGGTGCGGATTTCCTCTGAAACCGCCCATAGCACCAGCGGCAGCGCTTCGCCTTCACCTTTCAAGCCATCCATCATCCGCACCAGGCGCGCCGCATCGCCGACCAGCATCGCTTCGTTGAGCTTGAATACATCATAGCGCGCGACGTTGAGCACCGCATCGTGGCACTGTTCAAAACTCAGTTTGCCGGGTGGGTGCAGCAAAGCCAGTTTCTGGATTTCCTGGTGTGCCGCCAGCAGGTTGCCTTCGACCCGGTCTGCGATGAAATCCAGCGACTGGCGGTCGGCGCTTTGCTGCTGGGCCGCCAGCCGCACGCCGATCCAGTTCGGCAAATGCGCCCGTTCCACCAGCGGAATATCAATATACACCGCGCTCTGTTGCAGGGTGGCGACCCAGGCTGCCTTTTGCGTCGCCCAGTCGAGCTTGGGCAGGGTAATGATGGTGACGTTGTCGGGATTGAGCGTTGCCGTATAGTTTTGCAAAGCCTGGCCGCCATCCTTGCCCGGCTTGCCGGTAGGGATGCGCAGCTCGATCAGTTTTTTATCGCCGAACAGCGATTGCGACTGGTTGGCGGCCAGCAGCTCGCCCCATTTGAAGCTGCGGTCGACCACCAGCACGTCGCGCTCGCTGCAACCGTTGCTGCGCGCGCTCTTGCGAATCTTGTCGGATGCCTCCAGCGCCAGCAGATGCTCGTCGCTGGTGATCACATACAAGGGCGCCAGGGTTTTCGCCAAATGGCCGTCCAGCGCGTCAAGCCGCAGTTGCATGCACCGGCCCTGGTTATTTGGAGGGAGCCGGAACCGGCGCCGGAGTTGCTGCCGGCACGGTTTCAGGCTGGGTCGGCTGGGCAGTCTTGATGGCGGCCAGGCGGCGCAGGATCTGCTGCACCATGTCTGACTGCATGTCGCGGTACAGCAGGACTTCTTCCGCTGCCTTCGACAGTTCTTGCGACGAGTTGTAGCTGATATCGCGTTTCAGCGTGATCTGGGTGGCCGGCAGCAATTCCTTCTTTTGGGCGTCGATAACCCGGAAAGTCAGCCGGTAATACAGCATGTACTCGCTGGCCCGGCCCGAACTGTTGGTGGTCAGGATGACTTTTTCACGCGTCTCGGCCAGCACATCCAGCGTTGCCTCGGCGCCCTCGGCAGAGCTCAGCACCTGGGTATTGCCGCTGGCCAGGATATTGCGCCTCAGCTCGATCCCCAGCGGCGAGTTGGCGCCAAAGGTCATGTATAGCGACTTGAATGGCAAGTTGGCCGTGCCGCGCAGATGGAAGCCGCAGGCGCACAGCAGCGCGGTCATGGCCAGTATCAACGGCCAGCGCAGCCAGTTGCGGGAATCGGCGGGCATTCTGAGAGGCATTCTATTCAACATTCGGGCATTCCTTGTTTCAAGATTCGAGGCCGGACCTGGTGGTCCGGCCATACGCGAGGTCAGGCGACGATATTGACCAGTTTTCCCGGCACCACGATGATTTTCTTCGGCGCGCCTTCGAGGTATTTCCGGACACTCTCGTTCGCCAGCGCAGCGGCCTCGATGCTGGCCTTGTCGGCATCCTTGGCGACAGTGATGCTGCCGCGCAGCTTGCCGTTCACCTGGATCATCATTTCGATTTCGCTTTGTTCCAGCGCCTTGCCGTCCACTTGCGGCCAGCTGGCGTCGAGGATGTCGCCGTGCACGGCGGCAAAGCCGAGCTCCTGCCACAGCGCGTGGGTGATGTGCGGCGCTATCGGATTGAGCACCCGCAGGAAAATCGACAGGCCCTCAGTCAATACCGCATTGCTGGCCGGCGACTGGTCGAGCTTGGCCGCTTCCAGGGTGTTCAGCATTTTCATGCAGGCCGACACCACGGTGTTGTACTGGATCCGCTTCAAGTCATGGTCGGCTTGCTGCAAAATCTTGTGCACTTCGCGCCGCAATGTTTTCTGCACATCGTTCAAGCCGGAAAAATCCCCTGCTGCGCTCGGCACAATATTGGCGGCGCGGGCATGGCTGAAGGCCCACACCCGGCGCAGGAAGCGGTTGGCGCCTTCAACTCCGGTGCCCGACCATTCCAGGGTCTGTTCCGGCGGCGAGGCAAACATCGTGAACAGGCGCGCGGTGTCGGCGCCGTACTGGTCGATCTGGGCTTGCGGATCGATGCCGTTGTTCTTCGACTTCGACATCTTTTCGGTGCCGCCGATCTCCACCGGCTTGCCGTCGGTTTTCAGGGTGGCGGTGAGCGGCCGGCCCTTGTCGTCGAAAGTCAGTTCCACATCTTCCGGGTTGTGCCAGGTCTTCTTGCCGCTGGCGTCTTCGCGGAAATAGGTTTCATTGAGCACCATGCCCTGGGTCAGCAGGTTGGTGAACGGCTCGTCGAACTTGATCAGGCCGAAATCGCGCATGACCTTGGTCCAGAAACGGGCGTACAGCAGATGCAGCACGGCGTGTTCGATGCCGCCGATGTACTGGTCCATCGGCATCCAGTAATCGTTGCGCGAGTCGACCATGGCGTCGTTGCTGTTTGGCGAGCAATAACGCATGTAATACCAGGACGAGTCGACGAAGGTGTCCATGGTGTCGGTTTCGCGCCGCGCCGGCTTGCCGCATTGAGGGCAGTCCACATGCAGGAATTTTTCGTGCTTGTTGAGTGGATTGCCGCTGCCGTCCGGCACGCAGTCTTCCGGCAGGATCACCGGCAAGTCTTTTTCCGGCACCGGCACGTCGCCGCAATCGCTGCAGTGGATGATGGGGATAGGCGTGCCCCAGTAACGCTGGCGCGAAATGCCCCAGTCGCGCAGGCGATAGGTGATTTTCTTCTCGCCCAGGCCGTGCGCCGCCAGGTCGGCGGCGACCGCATCGACGGCTTCCTGGTAGTGGAGGCCATCGTATTTGCCGGAATCGACGCAGACGCCGTTTTCCTTGTCGGCATACCAGTCGTGCCAGCTCTCCTCGGAGTAGGTCTTGCCTTCGACGGCAATCACCGGACGGATCGGCAGCACGTATTTCTGGGCGAACGCAAAGTCGCGCTCATCGTGCGCCGGCACGCCCATGACGGCGCCGTCGCCATAGGTAATCAAGACGTAGTTGCCGACCCAGACTTCGATCAGCTGGCCGGTCAGCGGATGCGACACGTGCAAGCCGGTCGGCATGCCTTTTTTTTCCATCGTCGCCATGTCGGCTTCGATGACGCTGCCCTTTTTGCATTCGGCGATGAATTCCGCCAGCTCGGGATTGGTCTTGGCGGCAAAGGTGGCCAGCGCATGTTCCGGCGCCACAGCGCAGAAGGTCACGCCCTTGATGGTGTCGGCGCGGGTGGTGAATACCCACAGCTTGCCGTCCTGGATCAGCTTGCCGTCTTCTGCGATCTTGTGCGGGAACGCAAAGCGCACGCCGGTCGACTTGCCGATCCAGTTGGCCTGCATCAGGCGCACCCGTTCCGGCCAGCCCGGCAATTTGGTTTCAACGTGCTCCAGCAGCTCTTCGGCGTAGTCGGTGATCTTGGCGTAGTACATCGGGATTTCGCGCTTCTCGATCAGCGCGCCGGAGCGCCAGCCGCGGCCGTCGACCACTTGCTCATTGGCCAGCACGGTCTGGTCGACCGGATCCCAGTTCACGGTGCCTGTCTTTTTGTAGATGATGCCTTGCTCCAGCATCTTCAGGAACATCCACTGGTTCCACTTGTAGTATTGCGGCGTGCAGGCAGTCATTTCGCGCGACCAGTCGATCGCCAGCCCCATCGCCTGCATCTGCTTCTTCATGTGCTCGATGTTGGCGTAGGTCCATTGCGCAGGCGGCACGTTATTGGCCATCGCGGCGTTTTCCGCCGGCATGCCGAACGCGTCCCAGCCCATCGGCATCAGCACGTTGTAGCCGTTCATCCGCAGGTAGCGGTACATCACGTCGTTGATGGTGTAGTTGCGCACGTGGCCCATATGCAGCTTGCCTGAAGGGTAAGGCAGCATCGAGCAGGCATAGAATTTCTTTTTCTCTTGGCCGTGCTGGTCCTTGGCATGTTCGACGGTCTTGTAGGCGTCGATGGATTGCCAGTGGTCTTGTGCTGATTTTTCGACGTCGGTCGGGCTGTATTTTTCTTGCATGACGGGAGCTAAAAGGTGAATGTTATTCCGCTTTGCAAAAGAACAAGGCGCCGCATCGTCGGCTGGAGATCAAACGTCGGCCGGGACGAATTCAAGCATCTTGGTCGCTGCGAATCGGAATGTGAACTTGCTGAGCCAATACTCATGGCATCCGAACCAGTGATTATACTGGTTCGGATGCTGCTTTAGCGTATAGGTGGGGTGGAGTAGCGCTATGCGTGCGCAATACCGGCCGGCCGCGGCGTTTCAGATGGCGTTGAGGGGGCCGGCAAAGCCGTTCAGGGTAGCCGCGACCGCGCGTTCCGTGAGCTCAATGCGTTTGCGCGCTTCCGAGCGCTTGTGTGACGGGATTTCCTGCAGGTTGGGGACGGGAATCGCCTCGCAGCAGAGCTGGTATTCACCGTCGGGACGGCGGGTCGCCCCCATTTCTTGCCAAAAATCATCATAATCGGCGAGCACCTTGCCGGTGCGGATCTGATGAAACAAGACCCGGTTCCGGTTGCCTACCAGGATCAGCTTTTTGCAGCCGTAAGCCCGGCCGATTTCCCTCACCAGGCGCAGCATCAAGCCTTTCGGGCGCAGGCCGAACATGTCGCGGGTGGCGTTGCGCACCCGCTCCTGGGCATTGCTGCCGCGCGGGCCTTGCAGGCAGCCGACGCCGACGCAGGGGACCAGTTCACTGCCGTAAAAGGTGAAGGCTACCGAGAACAGGCGCTGCTGGTCGCTGTACAGGTCGAGCGCCAGTTCGCCTTCGCGGTCGAGCGTGGCAATCGCCGACAGCTGGATTTCATAGATGGCGCCGGATTTTCCGCTGAAACTGCCTAGCAGCAGCGGCGCGTGCGCCGCGCTCAGCACCAGGGGGCCGAGGCCTTGCCGGAAAATGAAATCGTAGTGGCTGACCAGGATATTCATCCGGTCCTGGCTGCGCAGGCGCAGCGACTGGTAGGGGCGATAGATTTTTTGCAGCAGCCTGGGCGTGGCTTGCGCCAGTTTGGCGTGCATCGGCGTTGCATTCCAGTAGGCCAGCCAGCGCTGCGTCTGCTGGTAGTGGATCACGGTGCGGGCGCTCAGCTTGATCTGCTTGGCGAAATACGACAGGCCGCGCGGCGAGTGCTTCAGGCAGGTGTGCAGAGTAATGCGCGGACTGCTGTTGCCGGCGCGGGGCAGGGCTGGCCGGGGGAAGAAGAAAAGGGATATTTCCGACAGCAACGCCAGGTTTTGCAGGCGGCCGTGAAGGAGCCGCACGGCGCCGAGGCTGATGGCTTTGCCATACCGGCTGTTCATGGCCAGCATCATCGCCAGGGAAACCAGGCCGGCGACAAAAATATCCAGCGGATAGTGCACGCCAAGGAAAATCTTGGCCCAGCTGACGGCCAGCGACAGCATCACCAGCAATACGCCTATCCATTTGATCTTGATGGTTTTTGCCGTCCATAGTGTCAGGCCGGTGGCCAGGATGATGGCAATCGTCACGCTGGGCGAGACGCAATGCGTGCTTTTAGCCTGGTACAGGTAGTCATTCCATGCGGCCGGGACCAGGGTATCCCAGAGCGGCGGGATGAGTTTGCTGGCCAGTACCGCTGCGGCGGTCGTGACGATTGCCTTGAGGGAAAGCCGGCGGGTAGCCCTGCCACCGCTGATCCACAAGCCGACCAGGCTGGTCGGCACCAGGTAGACGCCCCATTCTGCGATCGCCAGCGCCAGCATGAACGGAATTCCGATATACCCGGGAGGGCCCGCCGACCACAAAAGGTGATTGTAAGAGGACAAAGTCATATGCGTGGGCGATCAGAATGGGGGTGAAAGTAGTGCTAAAAATATATGTTTTGCAGGGCTGTACCGGTTTTGTTACTCGTCGACACATTAAGATACAAATAAAAATAGGATGTTACATGCAAACTTGCAAGCTGGAGTGATTTGATCGAATTATTGAATTGCCAAGAGGAAAGTGCTGATGCGGAAGCGGTACAGCGGACTAGCGAAGGGAAACTGCGGGAAGGACGCGGAGGCCAGGGGGAAAACCGGCGAGGCCAGGCGGCCCCGCCGGATTCAGTGAATTACTTGGAGAGAGGAGTTTGCTGCAGGCCGGCGTCAGCGCAGGCCCAGTACATCCTGCATGTCATACAGGCCGCTGCTCTTGTCGCGCAGGAAACGTGCCGCGCGCAAGGCGCCCTGGGCGTAAGTGACACGGCTGGATGACTTGTGCGTGATCTCTACGCGTTCGCCGATGCCGGCAAACAGCACCGTATGGTCGCCGACGATATCGCCGCCGCGGATGGCGGCAAAACCGATCGAGGAAGGATCGCGTTCCCCGGTGATGCCTTCGCGGGCATAGACTGCGACGTCGTCCAGCTTGCGCCCGAGCGCGTCAGCGACGACTTCACCCATCATCAGCGCAGTGCCGGAGGGGGCGTCGACCTTATGGCGATGATGGGCTTCGATGATTTCGATGTCGTAGCCATGGGAGAAACTCTTGGCTGCCATTTCCAGCAATTTCAGCGTGACATTGACGCCGACGCTCATGTTGGAGGCGAACACGATGGCGGTCTTTTTCGCCGCCGCCGCGATCGCAGCCTTGCCGGCTTCATCGAAACCGGTGGTGCCGATAATCATCTTGATGCCATGGGCGGCGCAGTACTCCAGATGTTTCAGCGTGCCTTCGGGACGGGTGAAATCGATCAGGTAGGCCGCTTGCGCCAAGCCTTTGGCCAGATCGGCTTCGATCAGGACATCGGCAGGCTTGCCCAGGAACGCCGCAGCGTCGGTTCCCAATTCAGGCGTGCCCGGCACGCCCAGCGCACCGGCCAGCAGCGCGTCGTCGGCGTTCTGGATCGCCTCGACCAGCATGCGTCCCATGCGTCCCGAGGCGCCTGCAACGGCTATTTTCATCTGAGTCATTATCAATTCGACGATCTGGACAATTTATAAATCAGTTCTTGGAAGGGCCTGGCGCGCTAGGCACGGTTGGGGCGATTTCCACATTCTTGACGCTCCTCCTGGCTTCTGCCGCGCCGCCTGAAAGCCGGTCCAAGTAGTCGTTCTCGGTAGGCAGGTTGCCGCCGTCGACGCGCGCCAGCAGGTTGCCGTTGAAGAAAACGCTGACCCGGCTGGTGGTGATTTCGCCATTGCCTTTTTGCAGGCGGAACACGTAGTCCCAGCGATCTTCATGGAACAGGTCGGTCAGCAGCGGCGTGCCGAGCGCGAAACGCACTTGTTCCCGCGTCATGCCTTCTTTAACTTGTGCCAACATTTCTTTCGAGACAAAATTTCCCTGCTGGATGTCGATCCGGTAAGGAGAGAAGATGCCCAGGAAGCGCCGATGCTTGACGGTTTGCACCCCGCTGGTATCGGTGACCACAGGGGCCGCCGCCGGATCTGCGCTGGCGGCGGGCTGGTCGAGCAGGGGTTTTTTTGAAGCGCAGCCGGCCAGGGCGGCCATGAAGACAACTGCAGCGGTCAAAGCGGAGGTACGGACAGGGGAGAGCAACATTCGCATAAGGATCTCAATTGATTGAGCAACTGTGCTAAAACGCTATATGATAAAGCAGATCATCCATTTGTGACCAAAACATGCCGAACAATCCATCCGAACTGAAAGCCAGCGGCCTCAAAGCCACGTTGCCACGCCTCAAAATCCTGGAAATCTTCCAGAATAGCGAAGTACGCCACCTGAGCGCCGAGGACGTTTATAAAATCCTGCTGAGCGACAACCTCGATGTAGGCCTGGCGACCGTGTACCGCGTACTGACCCAATTCGAGCAGGCCGGGCTGTTGCAGCGCAATCATTTTGAAACCGGCAAGGCCGTGTTTGAACTCAATGAAGGCTCGCACCACGACCATCTGGTTTGCCTGGATTGCGGCCTGGTGGAAGAGTTTTACGACGAAGAAATTGAAAAGCGCCAGAAAATCGTCGCCAAGGAACACGGTTTCGAAATCGCCGACCATGCGCTGGCGCTGTACGGCCATTGCCGCGATTGCCGCAAGAAAAAAGGCTGATGCCAGTTCTTACGCTGCCTTGCGCTTGCGCGCCTTCGGCGCCGGCTTGGCATTAGCCTTGCGCACCGCTGCCGCATAGGCCAGGCGCGCCCAGGGCGTCATCGCCGCAGCTGAATCCATCGCGTCTTCAGGCGCCGACCAGTAGCTCATCTCAATGGTTTTTCCTTTGCTTTCGAAGACGCAGGGCGTGCATCCGGCGGCGGCGAACTGCGGCCGGGTTTGGTCGTCGGTCTTGAGATACAGGACGCCATCGGCAACCAGGGCGATCATCACGCTATCGTGGTAGACGCCGTAGCCGCCGAACATCCTGCGCGCGCTGATGGCGCCCAGCGGCGCCAGCAGCTCGCGGATATAGTCGATGACGGCGTCGTTGCGGGACATGTTCCAGGCGGGTTCAGCTATGGCTCAAGGCGTTCGACAGCAGCTTGGCGGTGATATTGACGATCGGGATCACGCGTTCATACGCCATCCGGGTCGGGCCGATCACGCCCAGCGTGCCGACAATCTTGCCGTTGACCTCGTAGGGCGCGGTCACCACGCTCATTTCGTCCATCGGCACCAGCTGCGATTCGCCGCCGATGAAAATCTGGACGCCGGTGGCCTTGCCCGAGATGTCGAGCAGCTGCATCAGGCCGGTCTTTTGCTCGAACATGTCGAACAGCTTGCGCAAGGAATCCATGTTCGAGGACAAGTCGGTGACGCTGAGCAGGTTGCGTTCGCCCGAAATCACCACTTCGTCGCTGTTGTCGGTCATGGCGTCGCTGCCGGCTTCGACCGCGGCCTGCATCAGCCAGGTCATGTCGTCGCGCAGCTTGCGCAGTTCGCCCTGCAGGCGCAGGCGGACATCGTCCAGGCTGAGCCCGCCGTAATGCTGGTTGATGTAATTGGCGGCCTGCACCAGCTTGGCCGGGCTGTAGTCGACATCGGTCAGCAGCAGCCGGTTCTGGACGTCGCCGTTGGGGCTGACGATCACCAGCAGGATGCGTTTTTCCGACAGCCGCAGGAATTCGATCTGCTGGAAAATCGATTCGCGCCGCGGCGACAGCACCACTCCCGCAAAATGCGATAGAGATGACAACACTTGTGCCGCATTGGCAATGATCTTTTGTTGCGAATTTGGCTGCAGCCGCGCCTGCATCTTCGATTCCAGCGCGGTTTCGTCAATCGGCTCGACCGTCAGCAGGGTGTCGACAAACATGCGGTAGCCGCGCGGGGTAGGCACCCGGCCGGCAGAGGTGTGGGGACTGGCGACAAAGCCCATTTCCTCAAGGTCCGCCATGATGTTGCGTATCGTCGCCGGCGACAGTTCCAGGCCCGAGATCTTGGACAAGGCACGCGAGCCAACCGGCTGGCCGTCGGCGATATACCGTTCGACCAGGGCTTTGAGCAGGGTTTGAGCGCGATTATCTAGTTGCATATGGTTGTATTTTAGCGAGCGCCGGGCTTGCGTGCCAGCGGCTTATGCATGCACTTATACACTGTTTTAGCGGCTAACCGCGGTTTGTTCCAGCCACGCCTCCAGCTCAAGCAGGCTGGCGCAGCTGGCCTGGGCGCTGATGCCGGCCGGCAGCACGCGCTCGAAACGGTTGATCCAGACCGCCTGCAAACCGGCTTGCTGGGCGCCGGCCACGTCCAGCAAGGGGTCGTCGCCGACATACACCGCTTGTTCCGGCGCCACGTTCAGCGCTGCGCAAGCCGCATGGAAAATGCTGGGATCGGGTTTGGCGCAGCCGAAGCTGTGGGCCGCGATCGATGCCTGGAAATGCTGGGCCAGGCCGATTTTGCCAAGATCGGCGAAACCGTTCGAGACCGTACCCAGCGGCAGGCGCCGGCTGAGCCGCACCAAGGCCGGCTGGACGTCGGCGAACGGCGTCACCGCGTGGCGCGCTTCGGAAAATACCGCCATCGCCGCATCCACTTTGCCGGCGTCTTCGCCGACGCTGTTGAAAGCAATCGTCAGCGCCGCATGGCGCAGCCGCCACAGGTCGAACTTGAACACCGGGTTGCTCGCCGCCAGTTCCATGCGCTGCCGGCGCAGGCTCTCGATGGTGAACTCGCGGGCGACCGCGGGAGCATTCTGGCGCAGCCAGTCGAACAGCAGTTGTTCGGCGCGCGCGATCACCGGCACGATCGGCCACAGCGTATCGTCGAGGTCGAACAGCACCGCTTTGACGGCCGGCGATTTGCCGGGCCGGAAACCAGGGAAGATAGCTGAATTATTCGTCAGGGCCATGTGCGTATCCTTCATTGCAAGCCTAAATTATGGTCTAATCGCCAGCATGTGGCCTATAAAATTACCTTCTCAAGCGGTTTTGCTAGAACCTATGCCGAAAACCATTGCGATCGTCGGCAAGTATTTCGCCGCCGGCATTTCCGAGTCGCTGACTGAAATCGCCGATTTCCTGCAAGGACGCGGCCACCATGTGGTGCTGGAGACCGAGACTGCGCAGAACGTTGCGCTGCCGATCGCTGCGATGACGCCGGCCCAGATCGGCCAGCAGGCTGACGCCGCGATCATTGTCGGCGGCGATGGCACCATGCTGGGCATTGCGCGCCAGCTGGCTCCTTACGATGTGCCCTTGATCGGCATCAACCAGGGTCGCCTCGGTTTCATCACCGATATCTCGCTGGAGCGCATGCTGCCGGTGCTGGGCGAAATGCTGGACGGTAAAGTCGAATCGGAACGGCGCAGCCTGTTGCAAGGCTCGGTCATGCGCGACGGCCAGCAGATCTTCAGCGCGCTGGCGTTCAACGACGTGGTGGTGGCGCGCGGCGCCGGATCGGGCATGGCGGAACTGATGGTCGAGGTCGACGGCCGCTTCATGTACAACCAGCGTTCCGACGGCCTGATCGTGGCGACGCCGACCGGCTCGACCGCGTATTCCCTGTCCGCCGGCGGCCCTTTGCTGCATCCCTCGCTGGGCGGCATCGTGCTGGTGCCGATTGCGCCGCATGCGCTGTCGAACCGGCCTATCGTGATCCCTGACAGCAGCGAAATCGTGATCGAAATCGTCAACGGCCGCGACATGAGCGCCAATTTCGACATGCAGTCGCTGGCCAGCCTGCAGCATGGCGACCGCATCCTGATACGGCGCTCCGAACATACCATCACCTTTTTGCATCCGGCCGGCTGGAGTTATTACGACACCTTGCGGCAAAAGCTGCACTGGAACGAATATCCGTCGGCGGAAGGGCAGCTCAAGTAAGCTGCCGCCGATTTTGTTATGCTGGCCGGCATCGCCTGGCGCTGCCAGGCCAGCGTTGTATTTACACCTATTTCGAGCCCTCCCATGCTGCGCACACTTTCCATCCGCGATTTTGTCATTGTCGATGCCATCGAGCTTGAGTTCGCCGCCGGCTTTACCGTATTCACCGGCGAAACCGGCGCCGGCAAATCCATCCTGATCGACGCCCTGGCGCTGGCGCTGGGCGGCCGCGGCGACGCCAGCGTGGTGCGCGAAGGCGCGGCCAAGGCGGATGTGACGGCGGAGTTCGCGCTGGCCGGCGAGACCGATGGCGAAGTCGGCGGCTGGCTGGAGCAGAATGAATTCGCCAGCGAAGACGGCGTGATCCTGATGCGGCGCGTGATCGACAACGCCGGCCGTTCCAAGGCGTTCATCAACGGCGTGGCGGCAACCGCGGGACAGTTGCGCGAGCTGGGCGAAATGCTGGTCGACATCCATGGCCAGCATGCACACCAGTCGCTGCTGAAGAGCGACGCCCAGCGGCTGTTGCTGGATGGACAAGCCGGCTTGCAGGACGATCTGCTGGCCGTGGCCGGCGCCTTCAAAAGCTGGCGTTCGCTGGCGCGCCAGCGTGAAGAATTTGAAACCAATGCCAAGAACGTGCTGCTGGAACGGGAACGCCTGGAGTGGCAGGTCGGCGAACTGGAAAAGCTGGCGGTCAAGCCAGGCGAATGGGATGAGATCACCAACGAGCACAGCCGCCTGTCGCATGCCGCCAGCCTGATCGAGGGAGCGCAGGAAGCGCTCAGCGTGATTTCCGAAAACGACGCCAACGACAGCCCGCCGATGTTGTCGCAGCTGTCGGCGCTGAACCAGAAGATCGGCAAGCTGGTCGATGTCGACAGCAGCCTCAAGCCGGTGCTGGAAGCGCTCGAGCCGGCGCGCATCCAGCTGCAGGAGGCGGTCTACGCGCTGAACGATTACCTGAGCCGGGTCGAGCTCGATCCGGCGCGCCTGCACCAGGTCGAAGACCGGATGGAAGCGATCCATTCGGCCGGCCGCAAATTCCGGCTGGCGCCGGACGAACTGCCGCAGGAGCTGGAAACCTTGTCGCAGCAGCTGCGCCAGCTGGCGGACGCCAGCGATCTCGACGCCATGAAGGCGCAGGAAGAAAAGCTGAAAGCAACCTACCTGGGGTTGGCGCAAAAGCTGTCGAAAGCGCGGACCAAGGCGGCCCAGGCGCTGGGCTCGGCGGTGACTGCGGCGATGCAGGATTTGAGCATGAGTGGCGGCCGTTTTGCGGTTGCGCTCAATCCTTGCGAGGCAGCCAGCTATGGCGTCGAGCAGGTGGAGTTCCTGGTGGCGGGCCATGCCGGCGTAGTGCCGCGGCCCTTGGCCAAAGTTGCCTCGGGCGGCGAGCTGGCGCGGATAGCGCTGGCGATTTCGGTGATTACTTCCAGTTCTACCGCAACGCCGACCTTGATTTTCGATGAAGTCGACAGCGGCATCGGCGGCGGCGTGGCGGAAGTGGTCGGACGCTTGCTGAAGCGCCTGGGACAGGATCGCCAGGTGCTGTGCGTCACCCATTTGCCGCAGGTTGCGAGCCAGGCCAACCAGCACTTCCAGGTCAGCAAGCAAAGCCAGGGCAACAAGACGGTGTCGGCGATCGACGGCCTCGACGCCAAGAACCGGATCGAAGAAATCGCCCGCATGCTCGGCGGCCTTGAGATTACCGCAACCACGCGCAAGCATGCGCGTGAACTGCTGGCGCTCTAACCCTGTTTCCTGGATCTGTTCGCATGGCATTCCGTAAAGAACCTCCCTTCACCCATGGCAAGGCCGGCAAGACCGCAATCCTGCTGGTCAACCTGGGCACGCCGGATGCGCCTACCACCAAGGCGGTGCGCAGCTACCTGAAGCAATTCCTGTCCGATCCGCGGGTGGTGGAAATACCGCGGGCGCTGTGGTGGCTGATTTTGCATGGCGTGATCCTGCCGTTCCGCTCCAGCAAGTCGGCGCATAAATATGCTTCCATCTGGAGCAACGAAGGCTCGCCGCTGAAAGTCCACACCAGCAAACAGGCGATCCTGTTGCGCGGTTACCTGGGACAACGCGGCCATCAAGTGCAGGTAGCTTATGCGATGCGCTACGGTTCGCCTTCGATACCGGAAGTGCTGGAGCAGTTGAAAGCCGACGGCTGCGAACGGATCCTGGTCTTGCCCGCGTATCCACAATATTCGGCAACCACCACGGCATCGATCTATGACGCGGTATTTGCGCACTACGCGCAGGTGCGCAACGTCCCCGAGCTGCGTTTCATCAAGCATTACCACGATCACGAAGCTTATATCCAGGCGCTGAAGGAGTCAGTGCTTGCTTACTGGGCGATGCACGGCACGCCCGACAAGCTGATCATGAGTTTCCATGGCGTGCCCAAGCGTACCCTGCTGCTGGGCGACCCCTATCATTGCGAATGCCAGAAAACCGCGCGCCTGCTGGCGCAGCAGCTGGGCCTCGGGCCCGAGCAGTACCAACTGACCTTCCAGTCGCGCTTCGGCAAGGCCGAATGGCTGCAGCCGTATACCGCGCCGACCCTGCAAAAGCTGGCCAAGCAGGGCGTCGGCCGGGTTGATGTGATGTGCCCGGGTTTCACCAGTGATTGCCTGGAGACGCTGGAGGAAATTGCGATAGAGGCGAAACAGGATTTCCTGAGGGCGGGCGGCAAGGAGTTCCACTTCATCGCCTGCCTGAACCAGGCGCCGGCCTGGATAGCGGGCATGGCTTCGCTGGCCGAGGAGCACCTGATCGGCTGGCCTACCACAGAGAGTGAACGGGAAGAATTGAAGCAGCAGGCTGAAGCGTCGCGGCAACAGGCAATGCGCCTGGGCGCCAGCCAATAAAGCGGCCTGGCCGGTCTAGAAAATTTGAGTGTTCTTGCGCCGCTGCGGCTAGGCACAACTATAATGAGCGCCCGATGCCGGGTGCTAATGGACGGTTATTGCTTGTTTTGCAAGTTGCAAAGGCGAATAGCCAAAGTCAATATAATGCGATCAGTTGCGAATAGCTGATCCAGCTTGCTGCAAGCAAAATATAAACGACCAGAAATGCGGAAATTAACGGCAGTTTCACGATATTTCCTTTTTTGTTTGTTGGGACAGGGCAACATTCATTTCTTGGAGCCCGCACCTACAGCTTAGTTCCAATGCCGCGTTGCAGCAAACCCTGGCTGGTAAATCTTGTTTCAAATTGTTGCCGGGTTTGATCATTTCCCGGCGATTGAACCGCGGCTCGCAGCCAAATCAGGGCGCATTTTTTTTAACCCTTGAAAAAGTAAGGGCATAGCCTCATTTGGCTTCCTATACTTAGTAAGTTATTGATTGTTGGAGATTTTTGAATGGAACACATGGAAAATCAGAACGAACAGGCGCAAACGGAAAAGACCTCGGTTGCGGAAGATGCAACGGCAATTCCTGAAACGACGCTGGAAATCCAGTTGTCGGAAGCACAAGCCAAGATCGCTGAAATGCAGGATGCTTTCCTGCGCGCCAAGGCTGAGTCGGAAAACGTTCGCCGCCGCGCTCAGGAAGATATTGCCCGTGCTCACAAATTTGCGATCGAAGGTTTTGCCGAAGCCCTGGTGCCGGTCAAGGACAACCTGGAAATGGCGCTGAAAATCGAAACGCCATCGCTGGAGTCGCTCAAGGAAGGCGTGGAAATGACGCTGAAACAGCTGTCTTCCGCCTTTGAAAGAAACCGCCTGACGGAAATCTCGCCGCAAGTCGGCGACAAGCTCGACCCGATGAAACACCAGGCAATTTCGACCGTGCCGGCGGAGCAGGAAGCCAATACCGTGGTGACTGTGCTGCAGAAGGGCTACGCCATCGCCGACCGCCTGCTGCGGCCTGCGCTGGTCGTCGTGGCGCAAGGAAAATAGAAAAAAAACGCCAGGAATAAGCGTGCCAGCGCTTGAAAGCGCCGCTTTTCTCCCTATATTCAGACCATCAAAACATTAACCAGATATTCAGTAAAGGACACACACCATGGGTAAAATTATCGGCATTGACTTGGGTACCACCAATTCTTGCGTCTCGGTCATTGAAGGCGGCCAGCCGAAAGTGATCGAAAACTCGGAAGGCGCGCGCACCACGCCTTCCATCATCGCTTATCAAGAAGACGGCGAAATCCTGGTCGGCGCTCCAGCCAAGCGCCAGGCGGTCACCAATCCGACCAACACGCTGTATGCAACCAAGCGCCTGATCGGCCGCAAATTCGACGAAAAAGAAGTGCAGAAAGACATCGCGCTGATGCCTTACAAGATCATCAAGGCCGACAACGGCGATGCATGGGTCCAGGTGCGCGAGCAGAAACTGGCGCCGCCGCAAATCTCGGCGGAAGTGCTGCGCAAGATGAAAAAGACTGCCGAAGACTACCTCGGCGAAGAAGTGACCGAAGCCGTGATCACGGTGCCGGCTTACTTTAACGACGCACAGCGCCAGGCCACCAAGGACGCCGGCCGTATCGCCGGCCTGGACGTCAAGCGCATCATCAACGAGCCAACCGCGGCTGCGCTGGCATTCGGCCTGGACAAGGCGGAAAAAGGCGACCGCAAGATTGCCGTGTATGACCTGGGCGGCGGCACCTTCGACGTTTCGATCATCGAAATCGCCGATGTCGATGGCGAAAAGCAGTTTGAAGTGCTGTCCACCAACGGCGACACTTTCCTCGGCGGCGAAGACTTCGACCAGCGCATCATCGACTACATCCTGGACGAGTTCAAGAAGATCAACGGCATCGACCTGGGCAAGGATGCGATTGCGCTGCAACGCATCAAGGCATCGGCCGAACGCGCCAAGATCGAGCTGTCGTCCTCGCAACAGACGGAAATCAACGAACCTTACATCGCCATGGCCAACGGCGCGCCGATCCACCTGAACCTGAAGATGACCCGCGCCAAGCTGGAATCGCTGGTGGAAGAGCTGATCGCCAAGACCATCGAGCCTTGCCGCATCGCCATCAAGGACGCCGGCGTCAAGGTTTCCGACATCGACGACATCATTCTGGTCGGCGGCATGACCCGCATGCCCAAGGTGCAGGAAAAGGTGAAGGAATTCTTCGGCAAGGATCCGCGCAAGGACGTCAATCCGGATGAAGCGGTTGCCGTCGGCGCTGCGATCCAGGGTTCGGTCTTGTCGGGCGACCGCAAGGACTTGCTGCTGCTGGACGTGACGCCGCTGTCGCTGGGTATCGAAACCATGGGCGGCGTGATGACCAAGATGATCCAGAAGAACACCACCATCCCGACCAAGTTCAGCCAGGTGTTCTCGACAGCCGACGACAACCAGCCGGCCGTGACCATCAAGGTGTTCCAGGGTGAGCGCGAAATGGCTGCCGGCAACAAGGGCCTGGGCGAATTCAACCTGGAAGGCATTCCGCCGGCAGCGCGCGGCACGCCGCAGATCGAAGTGACCTTCGACATCGACGCCAACGGCATTTTGCACGTAGGCGCCAAGGACAAGGCTACCGGCAAGGAAAACAAGATCACCATCAAGGCTAACTCTGGCTTGACCGAAGAAGAGATCCAGAAGATGGTGCGCGACGCCGAGGCGAATGCCGAAGAAGACAAGCGCCTGAAGGCAGTGGCCGAAGCCCATAACCAGGGCGACGCGCTGGTCCATTCGACCAAGAAGTCGCTGGCGGAATACGGCGACAAGCTGGAAGCCGGCGAAAAGGCGAGCATCGAAGCAGCAATCAAGGAACTGGAAGAAGCGTTGAAGGGCAGCGACAAGGCTGCCATCGACAACAAGACCGCTGCCTTGACCACTGCCGCGCAAAAGCTCGGCGAAAAGATGTACGCTGACATGCAGGCGCAGCAAGCTGCCGCCGGCGGCGCTGAAGCCGGCGCAGCAGGTGCGGAAGCCAAGCCGAAGGAAGACGACGTGGTCGACGCCGACTTCAAGGAAGTAAAAGACAAGTAAGATCTTCGTCAGCGCTGGTTTGCCGCTTCATATCGGCGAACCAGCGCGAAGATGCGCCGGGCAGATGCTATTGCAGCTCTGTTCGGCGTTTTCGCTTAAACAACTGGGTGCAAAAAGATGGCGAAGCGTGATTTTTACGAAATACTGGGTGTTGCGAAAAACGCTACTGATGACGAAATCAAGAAGGCGTACCGCAAGCTCGCAATGAAGCATCATCCGGACCGCAATCCGGACAGCAAGGGTGCGGAAGAAAAATTCAAAGAGGCGAAAGAAGCCTACGAAATGCTGGCCGATCCGCAAAAGCGCGAGGCCTACGACCGTTACGGCCATGCCGGGGTTGACCCGAACATGGGCGGCGGCGGTGGCGGCGGCGGTTTTGCCGACGCCTTCGGCGATATCTTCGGCGACATCTTCGGCGGCGGCGGTGGCCGCGGCGGCCGTGGCGGCGGACCGCAGGTATACCGCGGCGCCGATCTGCGCTACAACCTCGAAATCACGCTGGAACAAGCGGCGCACGGTTTCGACACCACCATCCGGGTGCCAAGCTGGGACGAGTGCGAGCCCTGCCACGGCAGCGGCGCCAAACCCGGCACCGAGCCGATCAACTGCCCAACCTGCGGCGGCCACGGCCAGGTCAGGATGCAGCAAGGTTTCTTCAGCATCCAGCAGACTTGCCCGAAATGCCACGGCAGCGGCAAGATCATTCCGGAGCCATGCCCATCCTGCGCCGGCGCAGGACGCATCAAGCGCAACAAGACGCTGGAAGTGAAGATCCCGGCCGGGATCGACGACGGCATGCGGATCCGCTCTTCCGGCAACGGCGAGCCAGGCATGAACGGCGGACCGACCGGCGACCTGTACGTGGAAATCCACATCAAGCCGCATGCGGTGTTCCAGCGCGAAGGCGACGACCTCCATTGCGAAATGCCGATCTCGTTCGCCAAAGCCGCCCTGGGCGGTGAAATCGAAGTGCCTACATTGAACGGTAAGGCTTCCTTCACGATCCCTGACGGCACCCAGTCCGGAAAGACTTTCCGCCTGCGCAGCAAGGGTATCAAGGGCGTGCGCTCGGGTTATGCCGGCGACCTGTTCTGCCATGTCGTGGTCGAGACTCCAGTCAAACTGAATGACCGCCAGAAAGCGCTGCTGCAGGAATTCGAGCAGCTGACCAGCGAAGGCGGCGCCAAGCACAGCCCGCAGAGCAAGTCCTGGAAAGACAAGGTGAAAGAGTTCTTCGAGTAAGCCGGACTACCCTGAGCCTCGCGAAAGCCGCCAACCGTACAAGGTTGGCGGCTTTTTTCATGGGCGGCCCCCATAGGCATGGACACGCTGCCCAATCATCGTTAACAAATTCTTTATTGCATAATTTTGTCCAGCTCACTATTCTGTATAGGGTAATAATAAAACGATCGTTCTTTTATTTGCGGTCGATACAAACTCAAACTCCATATACAAACATAGGGGGAGACATGAAGATAGTTGCTCGTTTGAAGCGTGCAGGGGCTTGCGCCTGCGTGTTGTCTGCGTTGTTCCTGGCGCAGGGTGCATTTGCGGTAGACGTTGCCGGCGTCAAGATCGAAGAAACCGCCAAGGTCGGCAACCAGGACCTGAAGCTCAACGGCGCCGGGATCCGCTACAAGGTCATTTTCAAGGTCTATACCGCAGCCTTATATTTATCCGACAAGAAAACCACGGTGCCGGACGTGCTGGCAGCGCCGGGCGCGCGCCGGATCGAACTGGTGATGCTGCGCGACGTCAGCAGCGAAGATTTCAGCCGCGCTTTCATGAGCGGCATCCAGAACAACGTGGACAAGGCGGACAAATCGAAGATCGTCAACCAGCTGCTGAAATTCGGCGAACTGTTCGCCTCGATCCCGGAGCTGAAAAAAGGCGATGTGATGACCACCGACTGGATTCCAGGCGTCGGCACGCAGATCCACTTCAACGGCAAGCCGGTATCGGAGACGTTGCCTGACCTGGTGTTCTACAACGCTCTGCTGAAAATCTGGCTGGGCGAGAAGCCGGCGGACAGCAAGCTGAAGCTCTTGTTGCTGGGCCAGACAGGATAGGTTGCGCCAAAGGGAATGCTGCATATCGGATAAAAGCCGATGGCAATATCCAACTTTCTATAAAATAAGGCCCAGGATGTCGCGCATGTGTTGTAAAAACACTATGCAGATGGAACTTTATTGAATAGAAAACGATGACAGCAAACAACAAGCAATCCCTGACCCGAGAAGACCTTTTCCAGAGAAACCGCGAGTGGGCGGCGGCAATTACCGCCCGCGATCCGGAATTTTTCAAAAAACTGGCGTCGCAGCAGGCGCCGGAGTATTTCTGGATCGGGTGTTCCGACAGCAGGGTGCCGGCAAATGAATTGCTGGGCTTGCTGCCGGGTGAGCTGTTCGTTCACCGCAACATCGCCAACGTGGTTGCGCACAGCGACCTGAACTGTTTGTCGGTGCTGCAGTTTGCGGTAGACGTATTGAAGGTCAAGCACGTTTTTGTGGTCGGCCATTACGGCTGCTCCGGCGTCCATGCGGCGCTGACCAAGCGTCGCGTCGGGTTGGCCGACAACTGGCTGCGCCATGTCGAAGACGTGCACCAGAAGCATGAACGCTACCTGGGCGAAGCCTTGCCGGAAACCGTGCGCCACGACCGCCTGTGCGAACTGAATTCGATGGAGCAGGTCGCCAACATCTGCCGCACCACCATCGTCCAGGACGCCTGGGACCGCGGCCAGCCGCTGACCATCCATAGCTGGGTGTATGGCGTGCGCGACGGCCTGCTGCGCGACCTGGAAGTGACCGTCAGCTGCATGTCCGACCTGGAAAAGGGCATGGCGGCCAGCTTGAAGCGCTACGAAGATTAAAACTGCCTGAGATTGCCGGGCGCCTGACAATCATCGGACAAAAAAAAGACGACCAATCAATGGTCGTCTTTTTCTTTTGGCGCAGGCCGTAGCGCGGTTACACCACGATAGTTTGCGCTTCGCCTTCGGCGCGGGCGCGGATTTCGCCGATCCGGTAGACGGTTTCGCCCGCGGCTTGCAGTTGCGCAACGGCAGCGTCGGCGTTTTCCTTGGCGACGATGACAGTCATGCCGATGCCGCAATTGAAGACGCGGTGCATTTCTGCGTCAGCCACCTTGCCGTGCTGCTGCAGCCAGGCGAACAGCGGCGGCATGGTCCAGCTGTCGCTGTGCAACACGGCCGTCAGGTTGTCCTGCAGTACGCGCGGAATGTTTTCCACCAGGCCGCCGCCGGTGATGTGCACCATGCCCTTGACTTCCATCGACTCCATCAGCGCCAGCAACGGCTTGACGTAGATGCGGGTAGGCTCCATCAGCACGTCGGCCAGTTTGCGGCCGTGGAAGTCTGCGTCCAGGTCGGGCTGGGCGACTTCGATGATCTTGCGCACCAGCGAATAGCCGTTGGAATGCGCGCCGGAGGACGCCAGGCCCAGCACCACGTCGCCCGGGGTGATCTTGGTGCCGTCGATCAGTTTGGATTTTTCTACCGCGCCGACCGCGAAGCCGGCCAGGTCGTATTCGCCGTCCGGGTACATGGTCGGCATTTCAGCGGTTTCGCCGCCGATCAGGGCGCAGCCTGCCAGCTCGCAACCTTTGGCGATGCCCTTGATGACGTCGGTGGCGCTTGGCACGTCAAGCTTGCCGCAAGCGAAGTAATCCAGGAAAAACAGCGGCTCGGCGCCTTGCACCAGGATGTCGTTGACGCTCATCGCCACCAGGTCGATGCCGACCGTATCGTGGCGCTTCAGGTGGAAAGCCAGCTTCAGCTTGGTGCCGACGCCGTCGGTGCCGGACACCAGCACCGGCTCCTTGAATTTCTTGCTGATTTCGAACAGGGCGCCGAAACCGCCGATGCCGCCCATCACGCCTTCGCGCATGGTGCGCTTTGCAAAGGGTTTGATGGCCTCGACCAGGGCGTCGCCGGCGTCGATATCAACACCGGCATCGCGGTAAGAGAGAGGAACGTTGGACACGTTTGAAGTGGAAGTCATGATGTGATTGGCGGCAGAGGCGGTAAAATAGGGGGAATTCGGCCACGCACCTGAGATTCAGCGCTGCATCAGCGTTGCCTGTCAGGTCAAATAACCGGCCAAAAACAGCCAAACAAGGGGTAAATCAGTGGAGAATACGGCTTTTCCACGGGTTTTGTCTTGTTTTCAGCTTGTTTTTAACTTTTCAATCGCTTGGTTTCGGCCAGGTTATTGCGCGGTAAAAGCGGTATTTTATCAAACCGATCCATCAAACTTTCGATTCCATGCCATTTTCTTTTACCGACGAACAAAAACAAACCGCATTATGGCTAGGACTGGGCCTGTTGCTGATAGCGCTGATGGTGGCCTTGGGACCGATCCTGACGCCTTTCATCGCTTCCGCGATCCTGGCCTACGCGCTCAATCCCGGCGTTGACTGGCTGGCGCGCAGGAAGATCGGCAAGTTTCCCTTTCCGCGCGCGCTGGCGGTGCTGATCGTGATACTGCTGCTGGTGTTCGCGATCCTGGCGGTGATCCTGATCGTGGTGCCGGTGTTGCGCAAGGAGTTTCCCTTGCTGCAAGACCAGATCCCCAATTTCCTCAACAAGCTGGACGGCGTGATCGGCCCGCACCTGCAGGATTTCGGCATCAATGTACGGCTGGACGGCACCGGCATCAAGGAGATGCTGACCAAGCAACTGGCCACCAGCGGCGACGAGATCTGGACCTCGGTGCTGGCTTCGGTCAAGGTCGGCGGCACTGCGGTGCTGGGCTGGCTCGCCACCATCCTGCTGGTGCCGGTTGTGCTGTTCTACCTGCTGCAGGACTGGCATGCGATCGTCGCGCGCGCGAGCCGGCTGGTGCCGCGCCGCTGGCAAGGCAAGACCGGCAACATGACGCAGGAGGTAGACAGCCTGCTGGCGCAGTATTTGCGCGGCCAATTGCTGGTAATGTTGGTTCTGGCGATTTATTATTCGACCGGGCTGGCGATCGCGGGCTTTGACGTGGCATTGCCCGTGGGCATTATTACCGGCCTGCTGGTCTTCATCCCGTATGTCGGCTTCGGCCTCGGGCTGGGGCTGGCGCTGATCGCGGCGATGCTGCAGTTCAGCGGCTGGCACGGGCTGATTGCGGTCGCCATCGTGTATGGCATCGGCCAGGTGCTGGAAAGCTTTATCCTGACGCCGCGTCTGGTAGGCGAGCGCATCGGCCTGCATCCGCTGGTGGTGATTTTTGCCTTGATGGCCTTCGGCCAGCTGTTCGGCTTTGTCGGCATACTGCTGGCGCTGCCGTGTTCGGCGATCATGTCGGTGGTGGTCAAGCATGTGCGCGCACATTACCTGGACAGCAGTTTTTATAATACCTAAGCAATAATGCTCTCCAATTGATTGAGTTTAAGTAACAAGTGAAGAAACAAGAATGAGGCAGCTAACGCTGGACATTACTGCGGACGAGCCGCAGACCCTGGCTACTTTCGTGGTCGGGCAGAACCAAGAAGCCTTACAGTTCTTGCAGCGTCTGGTCGCGCCATCGGCGAAATCCCTCACCGCGCCGGGCGACCGCTTCGTTTACCTGTGGGGCCAGGCCGGCGCCGGAAAGAGCCATGTGCTGCAGGCGCTGGCCAGCAGCACCAGCGCGCGCCTGATCCACGGCCCGAATGACGACGCCGGCGCCTTCAGTTTTTCGCCGGACGTAGCCGGCTACCTGATCGACAACTGCGACAAATTGTCGGCCGGCGACCAGATCGAAGCCTTCAACCTGTTCAACCAGATCCGCGAACACGGCGGCTGGCTGGTCACCAGCGGCGAACTGCCGCCGTCCGAGCTGAGCGTGCGCGAAGACTTGCGGACCCGCCTCGGCTGGGGCCTGATCTACCAGCTGCACGGTTTGAGCGACGAAGAAAAGATCGCCGCCCTGACGCACGCGGCGCAAGCGCGCGGCCTGCACCTGTCGAGCGGCGTGTTACCCTACCTGATTACGCATTTCCGGCGCGACATGCGTTCTTTGTCGGCCATGCTGGACGAGCTCGACCGCTATTCGCTGGAAACCCAGCGCCCGATAACGCTGCCTTTGCTGCGCAGCCTGCTGCAACTCGAATCCGAAGATAAACAATCACTATGAACCTGGCCCTATTCGACCTTGACCATACGCTGCTGCCTGTCGACTCAGACTATGAATGGGGGCAGTTCCTGGTGCGCATCGGCGCAGTCGATCCCGACGCCTTTGAAAAGAGCAACGCCGAGTGGTTTGCCCAATACCAGGCCGGTACGCTGGATCCGGTCAAATACCTGGAATTCGCATTCGGCACCTTGTCGAAATTCCCGCGCAAGCAGCTTGATGCCTGGCATGAGCAGTTCATGGCGCAAGTGATCCATCCGCAGATTACCCCGGCGGCGCGCGCCTTGCTGCAGAAACACCAGGACGCCGGCGACCTGGTGGCGATCGTGACCGCCACCAACAGCTTTGTCACCGAGCCGATCGCCAAGGCCTTCGGCGTCGATTTCCTGATCGCTTCCGATCCGGAAACCACCGGCGACGGCGAGATCACCGGCAAGCTGCTGGATACGCCCACCTACGGTCCCGGCAAGGTGATCCACACCCATGCCTGGCTGGCGACCATGGACATGACGCTGGCCAGCTTCCCGCGCAGTTTTTTCTATAGCGATTCGCACAACGACCTGCCGCTGATGGCGCTGGTCACCGACCCCATCGCCACCAATCCGAACGCCCGCTTGAAAGAGCATGCAATTGCCCACGGCTGGCCCATCCTGAACTTATTCGACGCGCAATGATCAAGAAGCTGATTCGCTCCATCCTTGGGAAAAAGAAAAAAGATCCCACCCAACCGTTGGTACTCGGCCCTAAACAGCATGGCATCGATCCGCAGCTGGTATCGCCGAATGCGGTAAGGGTCACCAAGACCCTGCAGGATAACGGCTTCAAGGCCTTTATCGTCGGCGGTGCGGTGCGCGACCTGCTGCTGGGCGTGAAGCCCAAGGATTTCGACGTCGCCACCAACGCCACGCCGGAGCAGGTCAAGCGCCTGTTCCGGCGCGCCTTCATCATCGGCAAGCGGTTCCAGATCGTACATGTGATGTTCGGCCAGGAACTGATCGAAGTCACCACCTTCCGCGGCGCTTCCTCCGACGGCTCGCCGAAAGACGAGCATGGCCGCGTGTTGCGCGACAACACCTTCGGCGAGCAGCACGAAGATGCGGTGCGGCGCGATTTCACCATCAATGCCATGTACTACGATCCGGCCACCGAAAGCGTGCTCGACTATCACGGCGGCATCGACGATATCCGCGCCAAGACCTTGCGCATCATCGGCGAACCGGAAGCGCGCTTCCGCGAAGACCCGGTGCGCATGCTGCGCATCGTGCGTTTCGCCGCCAAGCTCAAGTTCACGATCGACCCGGCCACCCGCGCGCCGATACCGGTGATGGCGGCGCTGATCGACAATGTGCCGGCGGCGCGGGTATTCGACGAAATGCTGAAGCTGCTGATGAGCGGCCACGCCTTGGCCTGCCTGCAGCAATTGCGCAAGGAAGGCTTGCATCACGGCTTGCTGCCTTTGCTCGACGTGGTGCTGGAGCAGCCGCTGGGCGAAAAATTCGTCACCCTGGCGCTGGCCAATACGGATGTCCGTGTGCAGCAGGGCAAGCCGGTTTCCCCTGGCTTCCTGTTTGCATCCCTGCTGTGGCACCAGGTGCTGGAAAAATGGACTGCCTACAAAGCCGCCGGCGAATTCCCTATCCCGGCGCTGCACCTGGCGGCCGACGACGTGCTGGAAGCGCAAACCGACAAGCTGGCCCTGCAGCGCAAGATCGCTTCCGACATGCGCGACATCTGGGCCATGCAGCCGCGCTTTGAGCGCCGGGTCGGCAAGGCGCCGTACAAGCTGCTGGAGCACCTGCGCCTGCGCGCCGGCTACGACTTCCTGCTGCTGCGTTGCGCCTCCGGCGAGATCGACGGCGAAATCGGCGAGTGGTGGACCGCCTTCATGGAAGGCGACGGCGCCGAGCGCGAACTGCTGCTGGCGCAAAAGCCGAAGGTTGCAGCCGAAGCGGCTCCCGCCAAAAAGCGTCCGCGCCGGCGCGGCTCGCGCAGCGGCGCCAAGGATGCGGGTTCAAGCAGCAGCGCGGGCGGCCGCGGCAACGACGATCAAGGTGGTCAATGACCGGGATTTCTCCTGCCGCCGAAGCGGTCACCGCTTATATCGGCATCGGCGCCAACCTGGGCGACGCCAGCGGCCAGGTCCAGCGCGCCATCCTGCAGCTGGGCAAATTGCCCGACACCAGCCTGGATGCGCAGTCCAGCCTGTTTTGCACGGCGCCGCTGGATGCCGGCGGCGGCGATTACACCAACGCCGTGGCGCGCATCAAAACCCGCCTGAGCGCGCATGCCTTGCTGCAAGGCTTGCAGCAGATCGAACAGGATTTCGGCCGCCAGCGCCCCTATCCCAACGCCCCGCGCACGCTGGACCTGGACCTGCTGTTATATGGCCAGTCGACATTCGCCGATGCGGTGCTGACCGTACCGCACCCGCGCATGACGCAACGCGCTTTCGTCCTGATTCCGCTGCTGCAGCTGGATCCTTTCGTCGTCATTCCCAAGCAGGGGCCGGCGCACCAGTTTGCCCCGCAAGTCGCGGACCAGGCCATCCGCAAGATATAAGAATCCGTTTTATGAGGACAGCCTGCCGGATGCGCCAGCTTCTGGCACACTGATCCTTTCACGCATGCAGCACATCTCTCAAACATGAATCTAGACAGCTACAAGTACATCGTCGTCGAAGGGCCGATCGGGGTCGGCAAGACCACGCTGGTCAACAAGATCGCCATGCACCTGGGCGGCAAGGTCTTGCTGGAGCAGCCGCAAGCCAATCCCTTCCTGGAAAAGTTCTACCGCGATGCGCCGCGTTATGCGTTGTCGACCCAGATGTTCTTCCTGTTCCAGCGCATCAACCAGCTGCGCGATTCGGCGCAGAACGACATGTTCGACAGCCCGGGCCACCTGGTCGCCGATTTCCTGCTGGCCAAGGATCCTATCTTCGCCCGCCTGACGCTGGCCGACGAGGAGTTGAAGCTATACCGGCAGATGTACGATCATCTGCGGCCGCAGGCAGCGACGCCGGACCTGGTGATTTACCTGCAGGCCGAGCCGGAAACCCTGATCGAGCGCATCAGGAAGCGCGGCATCGAGATGGAAGCAAGCATTTCGCCGGAGTACCTGGCGCGCCTGTGTGAAAGCTACAGCCGCTTCTTCTATCACTACGAGGAAGCGCCGCTGATGATCGTCAATAACGAACACCTGGACCTGGCCGGCAGCGATGCCGATTTCAGCTTGCTCTTGGCGCGCATCGACGGCATGCGCGGCAAGCGCGAATTTTTCAATCGTGGAGAATGACAATGGCAGGATATTTACAAGGCAGCGACCCGGCGGCACGCAACAAGCCGATCACCATCCCGGCGCTGCAAGCCTTGCGCGACAAGGGTGAAAAGATCACCATGCTGACCTGTTACGACGCCAGCTTTGCCGCCCTGATGGACCGCTGCGGCGTGGAAACCCTGCTGATCGGCGATTCGCTCGGCATGGTGTGCCAAGGCCACAGCTCGACCTTGCCGGTCACCTTGCAAGACATCGTGTACCACACCGCCAGCGTGGCGCGCGGCAACCGTACCGCGCTGGTGCTGTCGGACCTGCCGTTCGGCACGTACGCCACGCCGGAAAGCGCATTCGAGAATGCGGTGCCGGTGATCCAGGCCGGCGCGCAGATGGTCAAGATCGAAGGCGGCACGTGGCTGGCGCCGACCGTACGCTTCCTTACCGAACGCGCGATCCCGGTCTGCGCTCATCTCGGGCTGACGCCGCAGTCGGTGCATCAGATGGGCGGCTACAAAGTGCAAGGCAAGTCGCACGCGGCTGCCGAACAGCTAAAGGCCGACGCCCTGGCATTGCAGGCAGCGGGCGCCAGCCTGCTGGTGCTGGAAGCGATTCCGGCGGCGCTGGGCAAGGAAGTCAGCGACCTGCTGACGATCCCGACCATCGGCATCGGCGCCGGCCCGGACTGTTCCGGCCAGGTGCTGGTGATGCATGACCTGATGGGCGTTTTCCCCGGCCACAAGGCGCGTTTCGTGAAAGATTTCATGGACGGGCAGACCAGCATCGATGCCGCTGTGCAGGCCTATGTCCGCGCGGTGAAGGACAAGTCGTTTCCGGCGCCGGAACACTGTTTCTGAGAAACTCCGGCCACGGCAGGCGCCGGTCCGGCGCCTGAATTGAAAACGGCGCCGAGAATCGGGCGCCGTTTTTTGTTATCAGGCTTAGTGCTGCTGGCCGTTGCCGCCTTGCGCCAAGGTTTGCAGCGGCGCCGGCTGGCTGTCGTTGCCGATGCCTTGCGGCGGCGTGACCACCAGCGGTTCGCTGCGCGAGCCTTGTGCCGACAGCACGTTCGAGGTGGTTTCAGGATTGGCGTTCCAGACCGGATCGGCGATGCCGTCGAATACGCTCTTGAGCTGCTTGCCCCAGTTTTCGCGGATCATCTGGAAGTACTGGTTCTTCTCGCCGATGGTGACAAAGCGCGTGACCGCCAGCGTATCTTTTTCATACAGCAGCATGTCCAGCGGCAAGCCAACCGAAACATTCGAGCGCAGGGTCGAGTCCATCGAAATCAGCGCGCATTTTGCCGCTTCGTCCAGCGAAGAGGCTGGCGTGATGACACGGTCGAGTATCGGCTTGCCGTATTTCGATTCGCCGATCTGGAAATACGTGTTTTCATTGTGCGATTCGATGAAATTGCCGGCCGAATAAATCTGGAACAGGCGGCAGCGCTCGCCCTTGATCTGGCCGCCGAAAATGATGCTGACGTTGAAATCGATGCCGAATTTCTCCAGCGCCTGCGCTTCCCGTTCATACACCGAGCGGATCGCTTCGCCGACGATCTGCGCCGCTTCGTACATCGAGTCCACGGTCCAGATGGTCTTGCCGGCGGCGTTCACGCGTTCGCCGATGATTTCCTTGATCGACTGCGAGATCGACAGGTTGCCGGCGGTCATGAACACCATCAGGCGCTCGCCGGGATTTTCGAACACGCTCATCTTGCGCGACGTGGCGACATGGTCCACGCCCGCATTGGTGCGCGAGTCGGAGAGAAAAACCAGGCCGGTTTCCAGGCGGAGGGCAACGCAGTAAGTCATGGTGTCGAAGGAAAATACAAAGTGGCGATTTTACAGGAAGCCAAGGCGGTTTCTCGATCAGATTGGGTTTTGCATTAATAATACGACAATTTATTGTAAGTTGATGTAAGCCGCTTACTGATCGGATGGTAAAGCAGAAACGTTGACCTGCACAGTCAGGGTCTCTTCGCCGCCGCCGCGCCGCACGCCGCGCACCGGTGCGGCAGAGTCGTAGTCGCGTCCAATTGCCAGCCTGCAATAATTGTCGCTGGCAAAACATGCATGGGTGACATCGATGCTGATCCAGCCGGCAAAGCCGCTTTCCTGCACCCAGACATCGACCCAGGCGTGGCTTTCCGCGTGGCTGGTGTTGCCGGGATCGATATAGCCCGATACATAACGCGCCGGGATGCCGGCTATATGGCAGCAAGCCAGGAACAGGTGCGCATGGTCCTGGCACACGCCCTGGCCCAGCGCCAGCGCATCGTCGGCGCTGCTGGTTACCGCGGTCGAGCCGCTCTGGTAGGCCACCGCCGCGCAGATCGCCTGCGCCAGCTCCAGCAGCTGCCTGCTGTCGGCGCCGCTGCGCAGGTTCCGGTGGGCGAATTCCATGACTGCCGGCGTGGCTTGCGTCAGCTGGGTCGGCACGGTAAACACCAGCGGCGAAAATTCTCCCGCCTGCGGCAGCCGGCCTTGCTGCAGCGGCGTCACCGCGACCGTGCCCTCGGCGATGATGCGCACCTCGTGGTGCGGCTTGGTGACAGTCAGCGTATGGCTCAGGTTGCCGAACGCATCGATGTACGGATGGCGGTTGCCGGAACTGCTGATATGCCAGGCCAGCGTGCGCTGCTGCGCTTCCGCCCGCGGCGACAGGCGCAGCTGCTGGATGGTGTAGGTGAGCGCCGCGGTGTAGTGATAAACCGTTTCATGCCGGATGGTCAGTAGCATGTCAGGCGTCAGGTGTTGAGGGGCACCAGGAAATCGCGGCTGATGCGATTGCCAAGCTCGAAGATCCGTTCGAAAAAGCGGGTCAGGTAGTCATGCAGGCCGGCGTCGAGGATCTCCTCGAGGTTGCTGAATTTCAGGTCGGCATGCAGCTTTCCCGCGAACCGTTCGGTATCGGAGGAGGTGTCGTTGTGCACATGCTTGAGGTTGCCGACCACCTGCTCCATGCAAGACAGCAGCGAACGCGGCATGTCCGGCCGCAGGATCAGCAAGTCGGCCACGCGCGCCGGCGTAATCACGTCGCGGTACACCTTGCGGTAGATTTCAAAGCCGGACACCGAGCGCAGGATCGCCGCCCAGTAGTAGAAGTCGATCTGCGGATCCGCGATGGAATCCTGCTCCTGGCTTTGGCGCTGGCCGTTTTGCAGGTTCTTGGTGTAGGCGCCTTCCTTGGCGCCGTGGAATTTGACGTCGATGATGCGCGCCGTATTGTCGGCCCGTTCCAGGAAGGTGCCGAGGCGGATGAAGTGGAATGCTTCATCCTTGAGCATGGTGCCGATGGTGACGCCGCGCGACAGGTGGGAGCGGTGCTTGACCCATTCGAAAAACTCGCTCGGGTTTTGCTCCAGCGCGTTGGTCTGCAGGTAACCCTGCATCTTGATCCAGGTGGCGTTCTGGATTTCCCATGCTTCGGTAGTCAGCGCGCCGCGCACCGCACGCGCATTCTCGCGAGCCTGCTTCAGGCAGGAAGCGATCGAAGAAGAATTGCTGGGATCGCGCACCATGAAATCGATCACGTCTTTTTGCGTGACGACGCTGTATTTCTTGTCGTAGGCGTGGGTCAGCTCGGAAATGCCGAGCACGGCGCGCCAGCCTTTTTCAACGTCTTCGATCGACTGCGGCAGCAGCCCGGTTTGCACATGCACGTCGAGCATGCGTGCGGTGTTTTCTGCCCGCTCGGTGTAGCGGGACATCCAGAATAAATGATCGGCGGTGCGACTGAGCATGTTATTTCTCCAGAATCCAGGTATCTTTGGTGCCGCCGCCTTGGGACGAGTTGACCACCAGCGAACCTTCCTTGAGGGCGACGCGGGTCAGGCCGCCGCGCACCAGGGAGACATTCTTGCCGGACAATACGAACGGCCTCAGGTCAAGGTGGCGTGGTGCGATGCCGGATTCGACGTAGGTCGGGCAAGCCGACAAGGCCAGGGTCGGCTGCGAGATATAACCGTCCGGCTTGGCGATCACGCGCTGGCGGAAATCCTCGATTTCCTGCTTGGTCGAGGCCGGGCCGACCAGCATGCCGTAGCCGCCGGCGCCATGCACTTCCTTGACCACCAGGTCCTTCAGGTTGTCCAGCGTGTACTGCAAGTCTTCTTTCTTGCGGCACTGGAAGGTCGGGACATTGTTCAGGATCGGCTTCTCCGACAGGTAGAACTGGACCATGTCCGGCACGAACGGATAGACCGACTTGTCGTCGGCGACGCCGGTGCCGATGGCGTTGGCCAGCGTCACATTGCCGGCGCGGTACACCGACAGCAAGCCCGGCACGCCCAGCGACGAATCGGGGCGGAAGGCGAGCGGATCGAGATAGTCGTCGTCGATCCGGCGGTAGATCACGTCGACCCGCTTGGGGCCGCGCGTGGTGCGCATGTAGACGTGGTTGTCGTTGACGAACAGATCCTGGCCTTCGACCAGCTCCACGCCCATCTGCTGGGCCAGGAAAGCGTGCTCGAAGTAAGCCGAGTTGTACATCCCCGGCGTCATCACCACCACCGTCGGATCGGTCACGCCGACCGGCGCCACCGAGCGCAGGTTATCGAGCAGCATGTCGGGATAATGGTCGACCGGCGCAATCTTGTGGCGCAGGAACAGCTCGGGGAACAGCCGCATCATCATCTTGCGGTTTTCCAGCATGTAGGACACGCCCGACGGCACCCGCAGGTTATCTTCCAGCACATAGAACTCGCCCTGGCCGGCGCGCACGATATCGACGCCGGCAATGTGCGCATAGATATCCGAAGCCACCGAGATGCCTTGCATTTCGGGGCGGTACTGGGCGTTGCGGAAAATCTGTTCGGCCGGGATCACGCCTGCCTTGACGATGTTCTGGTCGTGGTAGATGTCGTGGATGAACATGTTGAGCGCCTTGACGCGCTGGATCAGGCCGGCTTCCAGGACCGCCCATTCCTGCGCATGGATGATGCGCGGAATGATGTCGAAGGGGATCAGGCGTTCGGTGCCGGCGTCGTTGCCGTACACGGCGAAGGTAATCCCGACCCGGCGGAAAATCAGGTCGGCTTCGGCCCGTTTGCGGGCGATCGTTTCAGCAGTCTGAGCGTTGAGCCAATTGGAAAATTCGCTGTAGTGCGGGCGCACCGACGAATTGCCATCGGAGTACATTTCATCGAAAAAATTTGCCATGATCTTGCTTTGCTGTGGTTTGATCGGAAACTATCAAGTAGCTATCAAGAAGCGTGCCCGTAGCAAGCTGCTGGTTGCCTATTAAGCATTGTCTTAATTAAAGACTAACATGCGGTCTTGCTTGTTGAATAGGCTTTATTTTCAGTATTGCCAGGACAGCTCTTAGCAAATTTTGCTTAATCTGGGTGGCGTCCTCCGTCATGTTTGGATTGCAAAAAACAGCCATGTGAAATGCCGCTCAACCCGCCTTGCTCCATGGCGCCGGCGCCGGGACGGCGCACGGTGCGGGCATGTCGATCGAGGTGAATGCCGCCGGGCTAACGATTTCAAGATACTCCATGTCTTCCGAGTAGTCGAATAAAAAATGCACGATGCCCGGGCGCTGGTGCACGCAGTCGCCGGCCTTGACCAGCGTTTCCTTGTCCTCGTACATGAAGCGCGCCCAGCCTTTGAGCATGTAGACGATGTGGAAATTGGCTTCATGCCGGTGCCAGCCGGTGCCGATTTCGGGCGCCATGTTGGCCTTCACCAGGTGCGCCACCACCTGGCCGCCGGTAGCGGCGGCGATGCCGAGGTCGCGGTACAGGAAAAAATCGCGCAGGCCGCCCGATTCGAATTCGGTGTCGCCTTCGCGCACATGGGAGAACACGGTCTTGGGTCCCGTTTCAGTCTTGGTGTCCATTGCAGCTATCCTTTCCTTGGCATCGGAAATCGTTTTCAGAATTCCACGTCCAGTTCATTGATATCGTCCGGCTCCAGCTTGGCCGCCTTGATCCATTCCTGCATTTCCGGCAGCGCCATGATGCGCTTGCAGTAGGCGCTGCAGACGGAATCCAGTTTTACATCGTACGTCAGAAAGCGCGTCGCCACCGGCGCATACATGGCGTCGGCCATCGAGCGCTCGCCGAACAGGAAGGGGCCGCCATAGGTCGCCAGGCACTGTTTCCAGATGGTGGTGATGCGCTTGATGTCGGCTTCGGCGCGCGACCACACCTTGAAGTCGGGGAAATGCGCCTTGATGTTCATCGGCAGCGCTGAACGCAGGGCGCTGAAGCCGGAATGCATTTCGCCGCAGATCGAACGGCAGTGCGCGCGCGCGGCGCGGTCCGCCGGCAGCAGCCCGGCCTTGGGCCGGATCTCGTGCAGGTACTCGCCAATGGCCAGGGTATCCCACACCACGATGTTGCCGTGGTACAGGCAGGGCACCAGGATCGACGACGACAGCAGCAGGATTTCGGCGCGCGCATCCGGGTCGTCCGGCGAGATCAGGTTCTCCTGGAATTCCAGGCCGGAGAACCGGGTCAGCAGCCAGCCGCGCAAGGACCACGACGAATAGTTTTTACTGGTGATGCTCAGGGTGGTCTTAGGCATGGCAATATTCTTCCGTATTGGATCGAAAGCGTTTTTGATTGGCAAACCGTTTGATGTCTACTGAGCAAAGGCCGTGCCAGAGATATGGGCATGGATATTGCACCTAGCGTGTTTGCCGGCATTCCAATAACAGGGTAGTCCCATGACTAAAATTTACCAGGCATATCAGGGCTATGCGGATTTCAGCGATCCGATGCGTGCATGGGCTGGCGCTGCCGCACCGATGTTGGGCTACCGTTTTCCCGGCTGGCCCGACGGTCTGGCGCTGCGCAAGCTGGCTGCCGCCTGCGAAGTGTTTTCATGCACCCGCTTGACGCATCAGCGCCCCGCATTCGGGATCGACAGCGTGGAAGAGGGTGGCTGCACGGTTTCGGTGCACGAAGAAATCGCCGACCAGACGCCGTTCTGCACCTTGTTGCATTTCCGCAAGGAAACCAAGGCCGCGCAGCCGCGCATCCTCCTGGTTGCGCCCATGTCCGGGCATTTCGCCACTTTGCTGCGCGGCACCGTAAATACCCTGCTGCGCGACCATGACGTGTATATCACCGACTGGCACAACGCCCGCGACGTGGCCCTCAATGATGGCCGTTTCGGTTTCGACGAATATGTCGCCCACCTGATCCGTTTCATCGAGAAGATCGGCCCCGGCGCGCATGTAGTGGCAGTCTGCCAGCCGACCGTGGCGGCGCTGGTGGCGGTGTCGCTGATGGCGGCTGACAAGCACCCGGCGCAACCTGCCAGCATGACCCTGATGGCGGGGCCGATCGATACCCGCATCAATCCGACCGCGGTCAACCAGCTGGCCAAAAGCAAGCCGATCGACTGGTTCGAGAAAAACCTGGTGAGCACCGTGCCCGGCCGTTTCGCCGGCAGCCAGCGCCAGGTTTACCCCGGTTTCCTGCAGCTCAATGCATTCATGAGCATGAACCTGGAACGTCACCTCAAGGCTTTCCAGAACCTGTACAACTACCTGGTCGATGGCGAAGACGAAAAAGCCAACGCCATCAAGACGTTTTACGCCGAATATTTCGCCATGTCGGACCTGGCCGCGGAGTTCTACCTGGAAACCGTGCAAAGCGTGTTCCAGGATCATGCATTGCCGCTTGGTGAAATGCAGGCATTAGGGCGTACGATAGAGCCGGCGGCAATCCGGCGTACCGCATTGTTTACCGTGGAGGGAGAAAAGGATGACATTTGCGCAGTAGGCCAGACCGTGGCGGCCCAGGACATGTGCAGCGGCATACGGCCGTACATGAAATCGCACCATGTGCAGACCGGCGTCGGCCACTACGGCGTCTTCAACGGCCGCCGCTGGGACAATGAAATCTATCCGCGCTTGCGTGATTTCATCCACAGCCATCATCAGTACCAGTAATATCAGTACCAGTAATTCTGGTTTTGTGGCAGCTGCAGAAGTTCATGCACTGAATGATTATTGATTGTCGCAGAGGATATCCATGTCAATTCACGTAGCACTCAATCATCTCACCACCTATCGTTATGAGCGTCCGATCAGCCTGGGCCCGCAGATCATCCGCCTGCGGCCGGCGCCGCATTGCCGCACCCGCATCCTCAGCTATTCGCTGCGGATACTGCCGGAGCCGCATTTCATCAACTGGCAGCAGGACCCGCAAGCCAATTACCTGGCGCGCCTGGTGTTTCCGGAAAAGGCCAGCGAATTCCGCATCGAGGTCGACCTGGTGGCGGAAATGTCCGTGCTCAACCCCTTCGATTTCTTTCTTGAGCCGTATGCCGAGAAAGTGCCGTTTTCCTACGCGCCTGAGCTGCAGAACGAGCTGGAACCGTACCGCAAGAAGCTGCCGCTGACGCCGCTGCTGCAAAAATTCCTGGACCAGGTGCCGCGCGAAAGAATCCGCACCGAGGATTTCCTGGTCAGCCTGAACCAGCAGCTGGCGCAACTGATCAGCTACACCATCCGCATGGAGCCGGGCGTGCAGACGCCGGAGCAGACCTTGAGCCTCGGTTCCGGCTCCTGCCGCGATTCGTCGTGGCTGCTGGTGCAGATACTGCGCTATCTCGGGCTGGCGGCGCGTTTCGTCTCCGGTTACCTGATCCAGCTGACGGCCGACCAGAAATCGCTGGACGGCCCTTCCGGCCCGCAAACCGATTTCACCGACCTGCACGCCTGGTGCGAGGTCTATCTGCCGGGCGCCGGCTGGATCGGCCTTGATCCTACTTCCGGTTTGTTCGCCGGCGAAGGGCACATCCCGCTGTCCTGTACGCCGGAACCGTCGTCGGCGGCGCCGGTGAGCGGCATGGTGGAGCCATGCGAAGTCGAATTCGAGCATGCGATGAGCGTGCGCCGCATCTGGGAATCGCCGCGCGTCACCAAGCCATACAGCGAGCAGCAGTGGGAGGAAATCGAAGAGCTGGGCCATGCCATCGACGACGACCTGGACGAACTCGACGTGCGCCTGACGATGGGCGGCGAGCCGACTTTCGTCGCGCTCGACGATCCCGAAGGCGAGGAATGGAACACGGCCGCCATGGGGCCTACCAAGAAGCCGCTGGCAGCCGAGCTCTACCACCGGCTGCGCCAGCAGTATGCGGCACAAGGCTTGCCGCATTTCGGCCAGGGCAAATGGTATCCCGGCGAGCAGCTGCCGCGCTGGGCGCTCAACTGCTACTGGCGCCGCGACGGCGAGCCGATCTGGTCGACGCCGGCCTTGATTGCCGACGAAACAAAGAAGCAAACCACCGACGACACTATCGCCGAACGTTTCTTGCTGGGAGTTGCAGCGCGCCTGATGCTGGACCGGCAGTATGTGTTCGCCGCCTATGAAGATATCTATTACTACCTGTGGCGCGAACGCCGCCTGGCGATCAATGTCGATCCCTCCGATGCGCGGCTGGACGACAAGCAGGAACGGGCGCGGCTGGCGCGGGTCTTTTCGCAAGGCTTGCGCAAAGTCGCCGGCTACGTTTTGCCGCTGGTCCGTTCCGATGATGAGCGCGGCTGGCAAAGCAGCAGCTGGTATTTGCGCGGCGAACATTGCTACCTGCTGCCGGGCGATTCTCCCCTGGGCTACCGCCTGCCGCTGGATTCGCAGCCATGGGTCAAGAAAGCCGATTACCCCTTTGTGCACCAGCAGGACCCGACCCAGGAATTCCAGCCGCTGCCGGTAACACAACAAATCCGCCAGCAACTGGCGACGCCGGCTGCCGCCACTAGCAAGGCCACCGCGGCGGATGCGCTCAAGTACAGCTCGACCTCGTACAGCTCAACCTCGTACAGCGCGGCTTTCGCCAGCGAAGCGCAAGCTGCGCCGGCGCCGTTCGAATCGGCCGACCAGATTGCCCGCACCGCCTTGTGCGCGGAAGTGCGGCAGGGCGTGCTGTACCTGTTCATGCCGCCGCTGGCGCGGCTCGAGGATTACCTGGAACTGGTGGCGGCGATCGAAGCGACGGCGCAAGCCCTGGAGCAGCCGTTGCTGTTGGAAGGTTATGAACCGCCGCACGATCCGCGCCTGGGCAAGTTCAGCGTCACGCCCGATCCTGGCGTGATCGAAGTGAATATCCAGCCCATGCACAGCTGGGGCGAACTGGTCAGCAACACCACTTTCCTGTACGACGTGGCGCGCGAGACCCGGCTCACCACCGAGAAATTCATGCTCGACGGCCATCATTCCGGCACCGGCGGCGGCAACCACCTGGTGCTGGGCGGCGCCACCACCAGCGATTCGCCGTTCCTGCGCCGGCCTGACCTGCTGCGCAGCCTGATCAGCTACTGGCACAACCATCCGGCGCTGTCTTACCTGTTCTCCGGCATGTTCATCGGCCCGACTTCGCAGGCGCCGCGCGTCGACGAAGCGCGCAACGATGCGGTGGTCGAACTGGAACTGGCGTTTACCGAAATGGAGCGCCAGCTGGCCGGCGGCGAATGTGCACCGTGGCTGGTGGACCGGCTGCTGCGCAACCTGCTGATCGACGTCACCGGCAATACCCATCGCGCCGAATTCTGCATCGACAAGCTGTATTCGCCCGACAGCAGCACCGGTCGCCTTGGCCTGCTGGAATTGCGCGCGTTTGAAATGCCGCCGCATGCACGCATGAGCCTGACCCAGCAGCTGCTGTTGCGGGCGCTGGTGGCGCGCTTCTGGAAGACGCCGTACAAGCCGCGGCGCCTGGTGCGCTGGGGCACCGAGCTGCACGACCGTTTCCTGCTGCCGCACTTCATCTGGCAGGATTTCTGCGATGTGATGGACGACATGCAGCAGGCCGGCTACGCGCTCAAAGCGGAATGGTTCGCGCCGCATTTCGAGTTCAGGTTCCCGAAAATCGGCGATTTTGCGATCAACGGCATCGGGCTCGAATTGCGCACCGCGCTGGAACCCTGGCATGTGCTGGGCGAGGAAAGCCGTTCCGGCGGCAACGCCCGTTACGTCGATTCCTCGCTGGAGCGCTTGCAGGTGAAGGTGAACGGCATGGCGCCGGATCGTTATGTGCTGACCTGCAACGGCGTGCCGGTGCCGCTGCAGCCGACCGGACGCGTCGGCGAGTTCGTCAGCGGCGTGCGTTACCGCGCCTGGCAGCCGCCGTCGGCCCTGCATCCGACCATCGGCATCGACTCGCCGCTGACCTTCGACCTGGTCGATACCTGGAACGGCCGCAGCCTGGGCGGGTGCCAGTATCACGTGGTGCACCCTGGCGGGCGCAGCTACGAGACCTTCCCGGTCAATGCTTTCGAGGCGGAAAGCCGCCGCCTGGGGCGTTATTTCCGCCTCAACCACACCCCGGGACCGATGCAGGTAACGCAACCGATAGCATCCATCGAGTTCCCATTTACGTTAGACTTACGTCACTTCTGATCAAGCTCGGCAGCCGCGGTGCAAAGGAACTGCAGCGCAACTATTTCCGGTTTGCGCTGCAGTTTTTCGGCACCCTGTCGGCAGGGTTTGCATTTAAATTGTTCCAGGTGATGCAAGCGATCAATTATGTACCGGCGTTTACTCGAGAGTTATCCCGCAGAGGCGGATCGTTACGACGAAATGCTTGAAGCGGGCGGCCGCCTGCGGCCGCACTGGCGGACCTTGATCGACCAGCTCGAAGGGTTGTCGCCGGAGATCCTGCGCCGCCGCGCGCGCGAAGTGCGCGAAGCGATTGCCGCCGACGGCGTGACCTACAACGTATACGCCGATCCGCAGGGCGCCAACCGGCCCTGGGAACTGGACCTGTTGCCGCAAATCATTTCCGCCGACGAATGGCAGATATTGTCCGCTGCCGTGGTACAGCGTGCGCGCCTGCTCAATACCGTGCTGGCCGACCTGTACGGCCCGCAAACGCTGCTGTCCGAAGGACTGCTGCCGCCGGCGCTGGTGTTCGGCCAGCATGGCTACCTGTGGCCTTGCCGCGGCATCGAGCCGCCGGCCGGCATACACTTGCACCTGTACGCGATCGACCTGGCGCGTTCGCCGGATGGCCACTGGTGGGTCATGTCGGACCGCACCCAGGGGCCGTCCGGCGCCGGCTACGCCTTGCAGAACCGGCAGATCATGTCGCGCGCATTGCCGGAGACGGTGCGCGACATGCATGTGCAATCGCTGCTGAAGTTTTTCCATACCCTGCACGACAGCCTGAACGCACTGGCGCCGGCCGCCGGCGAAACGCCGCTGGTGGTGCTGCTGACGCCGGGGCCGTATAACGAAACCTATTCCGAACACGCGTTCCTGGCGCATACCCTGGGTTTCCCGCTGGTCGAAGGAGCCGACCTGATGGTGCGCGGCGACATGGTGTATCTCAAGACCCTGAGCGGCTTGCGGCGCGTCCATGCGATCCTGCGGCGGCTGGACGACGATTATTGCGATCCGCTCGAATTGCGCGCCGATTCCGCGCTCGGCATTCCCGGGCTGGTGCAGGCGGCGCGCCTCGGCAATGTGCTGATCGCCAATTCGCTCGGCAGCGGCGTGCTGGAGTCAGGCGCCTTGCATGGTTTCCTGCCGGCCATCTGCCAGCGTTTGCTGGGCCAGCCGCTGGCGCTGCCGGCGGTGGCATCCTGGTGGTGCGGCGAAAAACCGGCGCTCGATTACACCTTGGCCAACCTGGAGCAGCTGGTGATCATGCCGGCGTTCCCGTCGATGCGCATGCAGCCGGTCTATGGCCATAGCCTGAATGCGCAATCGCGCCAGCGCCTGGTGGAGAGCCTGCTGGCACAGCCGCATGCTTATGTGGCGCAGGAATGGGTGCGCCTGTCGCAGGCGCCGGTATTGTCGCGCAGCGGCGAATACCGTTTGATGAGCCGTGCGGTCAGCCTGCGGGTATTCGTGGTCGCCGCCGCCGACGGCAGCTACCATGTGATGCCGGGCGGCTTGACGCGGGTCGCGCCGCGCCAGCGCAAGGACGTGGTGTCGATGCAGCAGGGCGGCGCCAGCAAGGATGTCTGGGTGCTGAGCCCGGTGCGCGCCGATGCGGGCGATGCGGTTGCGCCGGCGGTGGCGCCGCTGGAGGATGGCGACGGCCGGCAGCGCACGCTGGATTTCATCCGCAGCACGGTCGACATTTCATCGCACGCCGGCGAAAACCTGTTCTGGATGGGGCGTTACGCCGAGCGCTGCGACAACCTGGCGCATCTGCTGCGCGCCACCCTGCAACGCAGCACCGACCTGCAGGGCGAAGCCCGTGAAACCTTCTACCAGCTGTGCGAAATCTGCCGCGGGCTCGGGATTGCCATGCCGGCCGCATCAGCGACGGCGCGGCCGACTGTCGCCGCCCTGCAGCAGGCGCTGATTGCCGCCATCGCCGATCCCACCGCCGGCGTCGGCATTGCCGGCAACCTGCGCCACCTGCATCATTGCGGCTACCAGGTGCGCGAGCATCTATCGCTGGATAACTGGCAGGCGCTCAACCGCATGCCAGGCCTGACGACCGACAGCAGCGGCCCCGGCGGCGTGACGCCCGCCGCCGCGCTGTACATGCTCAACAATGTCATCCAGGCTTGCGTCGGCCTGGCCGGCCACGCGCTGGACGACATGACGCGCGACGAAGGCTGGCATTTCCTGATGCTGGGCCGGCATATAGAACGCATGACGCACCTGGCGGCCCTGTTCAGCCAGTTCCTGCTGCTGCCGGCGGAGCGCCAGAACCGGACGCTGCCGTGGCTGCTGGAGTCGGCCAACAGCGTGGTCACCTACCGCGTACGCTACCGGCGCGCGCCGGAATGGCTGCCGGTGCTGCACCTGCTGATATTCGACGTCAGCAACCCGCACGGCATCGCATTCCAGTTCCATATGCTGGAGCGCTATTTAAGCGATATCGGGGAACAGCTCGGCACCCTGAACATGGACACGCCGGCGCATCTGTCGGCCTTGCTGCGCGAATTCGAATTGCAGGACCTTGGCCACGATTCCTTGTTCGTGGCCGACGCCCATGCGCGCCTGGTGCAATTGATGCGCGACGCCATCGGCGGCGCCTTTTCGCTGTCCGACGAGCTGGCGCGGCATTTCTTTACGCCCTTGAATGCGCCGGTCAGCCAGGGAGTGTCATGATGAGCGAGCATACCTATCACATCCGCCACGATACCCACTACGCGTATTCGCAAGCCGTGCGCCTGTCGCACCAGATGCTGCGCCTGACGCCGCGTTCCCTGCCGTGGCAAACCTGCACTTCGCACGGCATCAGCATCATGCCGGAGCCGCAAAACCTGCGCATGTTCCTGGACAGCTTCGGCAATCCGCTGCAATCGTTTTCGCTGGAAAACGACCATACCGACCTGCGCGCCGTGGCCGAATCCTGGGTCACGCTGACGCCGCGCCAGCTGCCGCCGGCCACGCCGTCCTGGGAGCAGGCGCGCGCCGCGCTGTCATACCAGGCCGGCCAGTTTTTATTGCCTGACGACCTGGAAGCCACACGCTACCTGTTTGAGTCGGCGCATGTGCGGATCAAGCGTGAATTCCTGGCGTATGCAGCCGAGTCGTTCACGCCCGGGCTGCCTTTGCTGGCCGGGATCGATGCCTTGATGACGCGGATTTTCCAGGAATTCACCTTCGACCCGCTGGCTACCACCGTTTCTACCCCGGTCACCGAGGTATTCGCTACCCGGCGCGGCGTATGCCAGGATTTTGCCCACTTCATGCTGTCCTGCCTGCGCTCCCTCGGCCTGGCGGCGCGCTATGTCAGCGGCTACCTGCTGACCGAACCGCCGCCCGGACAGCCGCGCCTGATCGGCGCCGATGCGTCGCATGCCTGGGTGTCGGTGTATTGCCCGGGATTCAATGGACAAGCCAGCAGCTGGATAGATGCCGATCCGACCAACGGCATCTTCCCCGACACCAGCCATATCACGCTCGGCTGGGGCCGCGATTTTCTCGACATTTCGCCCTTGCGCGGCGTGCTGATCGGCGGCGGCCAGCAAACCATGGATGTCGCCGTCACCGTCATGCCGGCCCATGAAGCGCCAGGCTTCGGATTCGCGGTTTGACCGATGCATACCCTGACCTCATTTGATCGCACCTGAAAAAAACATATGAAAACATTCTTCCAGCACTGCCAGTCGGCCGCCTGTGCCATGGCCATATTTTCGACGCCGTCTCTTTATGCGGCTGAACCGCCGATCGCACCACAAGTGCAGGATGCTGCACAAGCAAGTTTCAAGGAATGGGCCGAGGTGCTGGCAATTCCCAACGACTCTGCGGTAGCCGCCGATATCCAGCGCAATGCCGCCTGGTTTGAACAGGCTTTTCAGCGGCGTGGTTTCCATACCAGGCAATTGCCCAATAACGGCAAGCCGCTGCTGTTTGCAGAGTTTCCAAAGAGCGGTCCCGGTCTTCCCACGGTGCTGTTTTATGGACACATGGATGGACAGCCGGTCAATCCTTCTGAATGGCAGCAGAAAAGCCCGTGGACGCCGGTATTGAAGCAGCGCAATGCAGCAGGCCAGTGGGAAGCCATGCCGCTGGACAAGCTGTTCGCCAAGGATGTCGATCCAGAGTGGCGTTTGTTCGCCAGGGCTTCAGCGGATGACAAGGCGCCGATCATGATGTTGCTGGCTGCGATCGACGCACTCAAAGCCGGCGGCAAGGCGCCGGCGATCAACCTCAAGGTCATTCTTGACGCGGAAGAAGAAAAAGGATCGCCGTCATTGGGCAGCGTCATCAAGCGGAATCAGGATGTGTTGAAGTCAGATATGCTGGTCGTGCTGGACGGTCCGATGCACCCCAGCAATCAGCCGACATTGGTATTCGGCAATCGCGGAATCGTTGTCGGCACTTTGAAGGTTTATGGCCCGAAGCAAGATAGCCATAGCGGACACTACGGCAACTATGCCGCCAACCCGGCGCAATTGATGGCGCGTTTGCTGGCATCGATGAAAGATGACGAGGGCCGGGTTACGGTTCCCGGTTATTACGATAGCGTCAAGCTGGACGCCGATTCATTGCGTGTCATGCGCGCAGTGCCGGACGACGAAGCGGCGCTGCGCCGGCGCCTCGGGATTGCGGTGGCAGATAAGGTCGGACAGAATTATCAGGAAGCGATGCAATATCCGTCGCTCAATGTGCGTGGCATGCAATCTGGAGATGTCGGCGAGAAGGCCCGCACTGTCGTGCCGGCGATGGCCGTCGCCGAACTGGATCTGCGCACCGTACCTGAAACCGAGCCGGCGGCCTTGGCAGCTTTACTCAAGGGATTTGCGGAGAAGCAGGGTTTTCACCTGGTCAATGGCGAACCGAGCGATGCGGATCGCGCCCGTTATCCTAAACTGGCGTCGCTTGAGTTCGAGTCGGCATCGGCTTCCAGCAGCGCCGTTCGTACCGATCTGCATGCGCCAATCAGTAATTGGCTGCGCCGCTCTTTGACCAAGACCTACGGCAAGGAACCGGTGCAGATCAGAATGATGGGAGGCACTGTTCCGACTGGCGCGCTAGTCGATGCTCTGAAAGTTCCTTTCGTGATCGTGCCGCTGGTCAATGCCGATAACAATCAGCACAGCGCCAATGAGAATATGCGATTGGGAAATTACGTCACTGGCGTGAACAGCCTTGTAGGTATTCTGTCGGAGCCCTTTGGCGGCAAACCCTGAACCCGGCTGGCACACGCCGGATTTGGCAACGCCTCAAGCAACTTCAACAGTCCTAAGAAGGCGCGCGGATTTGATCTACCAGCTTCATTGCGCGCGGGTCTGGCGGCGGCGTCAGCAGGCTGACCGCGACCAGCGCCAGCAAGCCGGCCGGCACGCCGAAGATGCCGGCCGCCATCGGCGCGATGTGGAACCACTGGCCGGCGGCCGAGCCGCCCAGCGCCGGATAGGTATGCAGCATGTAGTAGATGCACGTGCCGAAGCCGACCACGATGGCCGCGATCGCGCCTTGCTGGTTGCCGCGTTTCCAGAACACCCCCAATGCCAGCACCGGGAACAGGGTCGAAGCCGCCAGTGAAAATGCGGCGCCCACCATCGACAGGATGTCGCCCGGCTTCAGCGAAGCGGTATAGGCCGCCAGCAGCGCCACCACCAGCAACAGCAGCTTGGACACCGTGACGCGCTTGGCGGTGGAAGCGTGCGGGTCGATCATCTTGTAATAGACATCGTGCGACAAGGCGTTGGAAATCGTCAGCAGCAAGCCGTCCGCGGTCGACAATGCCGCCGCCAGCCCGCCGGCCGCCACCAGCCCGGAAACAAAATAGGGCAGGCCGGCGATCTCCGGCGTCGCCAGCATGATCATGTCGCCGTCCAGGGTGATCTCCGACAATTGCACCAGGCCGTCATGGTTGAAATCGGTAATGCTGACCAGCGGATTGCTCTTGTCGATATTGGCCCAGTACGAGACCCATTCCGGCAGGTGCGCATAGTCGGAGCCGACCAGCGAGGTGTAGATATAGTATTTCACCAGCACCGCCAGCGCCGGCACGGTGAGATAGATCAGCAAGATGAAAAACAGCGTCCAGAACACCGACTTGCGCGATTCCTGCACCGACGGCGTGGTGTAGTAGCGCATCAGGATATGGGGCAGCGATGCGGTGCCCATCATCAGGCAAAACACCAGCGCCAGGAAATTGTTGCGCCTGATATCGGATGCCTCGCGGTTGGCGCCGGGAAACGGCGTTGCCTGCGGCAGCGGCGGTTCGGCGCGCGCCAGGTTGCCGGCCTTGTCCTGCTGCCATTTGCGTTCGGCTTCCTCGGGCGTTTTCGGATAGCTGTTCAAGGCGCGGTTGGCGGCGCGGATCTCGATCAGGGAGCTGTTGTTGCGTTTCAGCAGTTCCAGGTGCTGCTGCGCTTCGATCCGGCCCTGTTCCCAGGATTTCGGCAGGTCGCGCAGGCGTGCGTCGTAGTCGTCGGCATTGGCCTTGAAGATCGCCCGCACTTCGATTTCTTTCGGATCGACGTCAAGCTTTTTCTCGATGCTGCTGATCTGCGCCAGCACCGAGCCGTAGGAAACCTGCGCCACCGGGCTGTGCGTATGTTCCATCGACAGCCAGACCACCGGAATCAGGTAGGCAAACAGGATGATGATGTATTGCGCTACCTGGGTCCAGGTGATCGCCCGCATGCCGCCCAGGAATGAGCAGACCAGGATGCTGGCCAGGCCCAGGAAAATGCCGACCGAAAAATCGACGCCGGTAAAGCGCGAGGTGATCAGGCCGACGCCATAAATTTGCGCCACCACGTAAATGAAGGAAATCACCACCGTGGCGGCCACCGCCAGTATCCGCACCGGATTGCCGCTGGTGCGGCCGCGGTAGCGCGCCGCCAGGAAATCCGGGATCGTGTACTGGCCGAACTTGCGCAGATACGGCGCGATCAGCACGGCTACCAGGCAGTAGCCGCCGGTCCAGCCGATGATATAAGCCAGGCCGTCGAAGCCTTGCAGGTAGAGGCCGCCGGCCAGGCTGATGAAAGTGGCGGCCGAAATCCAGTCGGCGGCGGTGGCCATGCCGTTGAACAGGCCAGGCACCCGCCGCCCCGCCACGTAATATTCGGAGACGTCCGAAGTGCGGCTCATGATGCCGATGCCGGCGTACAGGACGATGGTGGCGAACATGAACAGGTAGCCGATCCAGCTGCGCGGCAAGCCTTCTTGTTCGAGTATCGCCAGCACCACCAGCAACAGGATGAAGCCGCCGGTGTACCAGGCGTAGTAGCGGACCAGGCGCCGGAAAAAAGAGCTGTCCTTCATTGCTGCTCGCGGTCCGGCTGGCGGCGGTCTATTTTCCGCATTTGCCAGGTGTACACCGCGACAATCAGCAGGTAGGCCAGGGCCAGTCCTTGCGCCGCCATGTAAAACGACAGCGGCCAGCCGAACCAGCGCATGCCGGACAATTCACGTGCAAAGAAGATGACGCCGAAGGTCAGCATAAACCAGGCCAGCAGCAGGCCCAGCGTCAGCCGCCTGGTGCTTTGCCAATGGCTGGGGGGAGTATGTGGACGGGTTTTCGGCATGCGCATGTCTGGTCCGGTAACTGGTTAGGGGCGGTAATGGAAGTCGGAATTGATGTCGAGCGCGGGTTTTTCCAGCAAGCGGAATGCGACGCGGAACAGGCTGCCCGGCAATTCCGGTTCGCTGCTGCGCGGATTATAGGAAATCGTCACCTGGGCGTCATGCTGCTGCGCGATTTCGCGCACGATCGCCAGTCCCAGGCCGCTGCCGCCGCGGCCGCTGTCGAGGATGCGGTAAAAGCGCTGGAACACATGGTCGCGTTCGGCCGGCGGGATGCCCGGGCCGGTATCTTCGACTTCCAGGATTGCCAATCCTGCCGCGGCGTCATCGCGCACACGGACGGTAACCCGGCCTTCGACCGGCGTGTAATGCAATGCATTGTCGATCAGGTTGCCCAGCAGTTCGCGCAGCATGAGCGGATTGCACAATACCGGCAGCGGCCGGTCGGCCTGTTCGAAACCGAAATCGATGCGCTGGCTGAACGAGGCTTCGACCCAGTCCTGCACCACGGCGCGCGCGAATTCGGACAGGTCGGCTTCGACAAACGGCGCGCTTTCCTGCGACTGGTTTTCCGCCCGCGCCAGCGACAGCAGCTGGTTGACCAGCCGGGTCGCCGATTCCGAACTCTTCGCCAGCTGCTCCAGCGAGCGATGGATGTCATGCTGGCTGGTCTGACGCAACGCCAGTTCGGATTGCATGCGCATGCCGGCCAGCGGCGTTTTCATCTGGTGCGCGGCGTCGGCGATGAAGCGCTTCTGGGTCTGGATCGACAGCGACAGGCGCGACAGCATGTCGTTGAGCGAGCGCACCAGCGGCGAGATTTCCTCCGGCACCTGGCCCGAATCGATCGGGCTCAGGTCGTCCGGACGGCGGGCCCGGATCCGCTGCTGCAGTTCAGACAGGGGCGAGAGGCCGCGCGACAGGGCAAACCAGATCAGCGCCAATGCAATCGGCAGGATCAGGAATTGCGGCAAGATCACGCCCTTGATGATTTCATTGGCCAGCCGGGCGCGTTTTTCCAGCGTTTCGCCGACCTGCACCAGCGCTACCCGCGGCCGCTCCTGCTTGTCGGCGGCGCGGCCGGCGTCGACCGCGCTGCGCAGGTCGACATAGGTATAGGCAATCCGCACATCGCTGCCATGCAGGGAGCTGTCCCAGAACTTCACCTTGCCCGGATGCGCGGGTTCGTCTTCCGCGGCCGGCACGTGCATGTCGCGGTCGCCGTCGATATATTCGCCGTGCGGGCCGGTGATCAGGTAATACACATTGTCGACATCGTCGGCGCGCAGGAAATCGCGGGAGGGCGTGGTCAGGCGCGTGACGACCTTGCCGTTGACTTCGCTCACCTGCTGCGACAGCACCGTGACGCTGTCGTCCAGCGCCTGGTCGAAGGGCTGATTGGCGATCGACTTCGCTACCACATAAGTGATCGCGATACTGATCGGCCACAGCAGCAGCAGCGGCACCAGCATCCAGTCCAGGATTTCGCCAAACAGCGAGCGCTGCACGCGTTCTTCGGTTTGTGCGGCCGGGGTGGCCGGGCTTGGCTGCGCAGCCAGGGATTGAGCGTCGCGCATGGGAGGCAAGCGTCAGCGGCGGCTGGAAGTGTCGACCGGAGAGAGCGGGGCCGGAGGGGCCGCGGAAATCGCGGAACCGGCTTGCGGTTCGCTGATCTTTTCCAGGCAATAACCGAGGCCGCGCACCGTCGCAATCCGCACGCCGCCGACTTCGATTTTCTTGCGCAGGCGATGTACATACACTTCGATGGCGTTGTTGCTGACTTCTTCGCCCCATTCGCACAGGTGGTCGACCAGCTGTTCCTTGGAGACCAGGCGGCCGGTGCGTTGCAGCAACACTTCCAGCAGGCCCAGTTCGCGCGCCGACAGGTCCAGCATCTGTTCATTGATATAGGCGATCCGTCCGACCTGGTCGTAGCTCAGCGGACCGTGCTTGATGACAGTAGGGCCGCCGCCGGCGCCGCGCCGGGTCAAGGCGCGCACCCGCGCTTCCAGCTCTGACAGCTCAAACGGCTTGGCCATGTAGTCATCGGCGCCCAGGTCCAGGCCCTTGACCCGCTGTTCCAGGGAGTCGGCAGCGGTCAGGATCAGCACCGGCAGCCGCGAATTCCTGGCGCGCAGGCGGCGCAGCACTTCCAGGCCGGTCATCTTGGGCAAGCCCAGGTCCAGGATCAGCAGGTCGAAATCCTGGGTCGACAAGGCCGAATCGGCTTCCACGCCGTTCATCACGCAGTCGGTGGCATAACCCGACTGGCGCAGCGAGCGCGTCAGTCCATCGGCTAGGACACTGTCGTCTTCGGCAAGCAGGATGCGCATGATGGGGGTGTTTTCCGTACGGTGGATGGAAGGGCACTTACAGTCTATGGCGTTTCATTCTTCCCAGCAAGGTCGGCGTAACATTGCCGCGGTTTGGTATAATCAACGCCACCCAACCTGGCCAGGACCTGCTTTCCTACTTCGATGCAACGCTTACTGATTCTTTTGCTGATGTTTCTGCTGCCTATGCAAGTTTTTGCAGGCATGTCCGAATCCCAGGCAAATGCAGCGGCGGTAGCGGCATTGGCAGTCCAGCAGGAAGTCTTGCAAGATGCGGCGGCCTGCACGGCTGGCGGCGATTGCGATCCAGAAGATATCGCGGTCGACGACATCGAAATGCATGTCGATCTTGGCGATGAAACTGTCCCTGCTTTTCCCCTTGTATTTGCCGCCGCGGCTATCGTTTCGACGCCTGCGCTGAGCAACGACAAGGCGCTCCAGCCTCCGTTCCTGCCCCCGGCCGGACCTCCACCCAGAGCTTAAGCGCCTTTACGCCGCCCTTGCGATTGCATCTGGCGGCCGGCGCCTTCCTGTCTGCCGGGTTATCGCCCGGCGATTCCAGCCATCCATGACATTGACCGGCAGGCCGTGCGCCTCTAGCGCCTTGCCTTAATTCCGGGCCGGTACAACGCCATGGCATGGCTGCGAAGTCTTAAAACTTAGCGGTCCGTATGGCCGTGATGGCATCAAATCTCAGGAGAAAGTATGAAGAAATTATTCGTGGCGCTGATCGTCGTCGCAATGACGTTGTCAGCCGGCATGTCAACCGTTGAAGCCAAGCGCATGGGCGGCGGCGGTTCTTTCGGCAAGAAATCGCAAAGCATGAATCGCCAGGCCGCGCCGGCGCAGAACCAGGCCAGCAACGCCGCCAAGCCGGCCGCAGCAGCTGCCCCGGCCGCCGCTGCTGCCGCCAAACCCAGCATGTGGAAAGGCATGCTGGGCGGCGCGCTGCTAGGCCTGGGCCTGGGCGCCTTGCTGTCGAGCATGGGCCTGGGCGGCGCCATGGCGGGCATGATCAGCAATATCATCATGATCGCCTTGTTCGCATTCGCCGCCATGTTCATCTACAAGCTGGTGCGCCGCAAGATGGGCAATGGCGCAGCCGGCGGCAATGGCATGCGTCCCGCGTATGCCGCTGCCGCGCCTTCCAGCTTCACGCCGGAAATCGCTTCGCGCCTCGACCAGCCGATGCAGCGCACGGTGTTTGACGCCGCGCCTGCAGCGGCGGCGACGGGCGCCGGCGCCATGGGGTCCGCTGCCTGGGGCGTGCCGGCCGATTTCGATACCGCCGGTTTCCTGCGTCATTCCAAGACTTATTTCCTGCGCCTGCAAGCCGCATGGGACAAGGGCGACAGCAACGATATCCGTGAATTCACCGCGCCGGAGATGTTTGCCGAGCTGCGCATGCAACTGCAGGAACGCGGCGCATCGGATAACCACACCGACGTCGTGACGCTGGATGCCGAACTGCTGGGAATCGAGACGACCGACGCCGAATACCTGGCCAGCGTGAAATTCTCCGGCATGATCAAGGAAGACGATGCAGCTTTCGCCGCGCCGTTTTCGGAGGTCTGGAACCTGTCCAAGCCGACCGCAGGACAGGGCGGCTGGATACTGGCGGGGATTGAGCAGGTCGAGCAAAAGGCCTGAAACTAGCTTTCGCTGCAACTTAAGGGCCGCCGGCGAGAAATTGCCGGCGGCTTTTTCTTTTGGCGCGCGCCAGCGGCGCCAGTAGTGGCACAATACGGGGTTTCCAGGATACCGCTAAAGGATTTTCAATGAGTTTGCCAACGAGTTTGCCGACGACGGCCCCGGGTTCTGCCGTGATTCTGACCGGCGACCGTCCGACCGGCCCTTTGCACCTGGGCCATTTTGTCGGCAGCTTGCGTAACCGCATCGCTTACCAGCACACTTACCGCCAATTCATCATGCTGGCCGATGCCCAGGCGCTGACCGACAATATGGACGACACCGGCAAGGTGCACCGCAATGTGGTCGAAGTCGCGCTGGACTACCTGGCGGTCGGCATCGATCCGGCCTTGTCGACGATCCTGATCCAATCGCAGATTCCGGAACTGGCGGAGCTGACCTTCTATTACCTGAACCTGGTGACGGTGGCGCGGCTGGAGCGCAATCCTACGGTCAAGGAAGAAATCCGCCTGCGCGGGTTCGAGCGCGATATCCCGGCGGGATTCCTGACTTATCCGGCCAGCCAGGCGGCTGACATCACGGCGTTCAAGGCGGCGCTGGTGCCGGTGGGGGAGGACCAGATCCCGATGATCGAACAAACCAACGAGATCGTGCGGCGTTTCAACCGTACCGCGGGGCGCGATGTGCTGGTGGAAGCGAAGGCCCTGGTGCCGGAGATCGGGCGCTTGCCTGGCATCGACGGCAAGGCCAAGATGAGCAAGTCGCTGGGCAATACCATCAACCTGGGCGCCACCGCCGACGAGATCCGCGCTGCGGTCAAGCAGGTGTATACCGATCCGCTGCACTTGCGGGTGCAGGATCCTGGCCACCTGGAAGGCAATGTCGCGTTCCTGTACCTGGATGCCTTCGATCCTGACCAGGCTGGTTTGGCCGAGATGAAGGCGCACTACGTGCGTGGCGGCTTGGGCGACAGCCTGGTCAAGGCGCGCCTTGAAGCCTGCCTGCAAGACTTGCTGGCGCCGATCCGCGCCCGTCGCGAGGAACTGGCCAAGGACAAGGCCCACGTCATGCAAATCTTGAAGGACGGTACCGCCAAGGCGCGCGAAGTAGCGGCAAAAACCGCCGACGAAGTCAAGGCAGCGCTAGGTCTAACCTACTTCTGAAGCAGTTAATTAGGGTCAGAGTTTTTTTTCGCGTTTTTTGCGAAAATTACTCTGACCCTAATTAACGGGCTACGGAGTGCGTGCGGTGGCATTCGATGACCTTCGTTCGTCGTTACCTAAAACGTTTTCTACTCCGTGGATGCTAGCCGGGGGTAGCCCGGCAGCTACTCACTTTCTTTTGCTTCGCCTTACGCGGCCCGGCCAAAAGAAAGTAAGCAAAGAAAAGGCAATGTCCCAATGCGGAACTCAAAAGCAACGGCAACTTCAAAAACAACTTCAACGGCAACGTCAAAAGCAACGGCAACACCCCGCTGCTAGTAACGGACCGGTCCCGCATCAATCACCAACTCACTACCCGTAACAAAACGACTTGCATCCGACGCCAGATACAAGATCGCCGCCGCCACGTCAGCAGCGGAACCACGGCCCGTCAGCATCTGCAACTCGGCGCGGTCTGCCAGCATCTGGGTCAGGTCGTTCTGCTTGCGCCTGGCGGCAGCCAGCGCGGGCGGCCGCACTACGCCCGGATGGATGGAATTGACACGGATATTCTGCATCGCGTAGCGCATCGCATTCATGTTGCCCATCCGCAGCGCCGTTTTCGCCGCGTGGTCGGCGGCTTCCTGCTGTGCGCCGTCCAGGGCGCGCAGCGCCAGCACGTTGACGATGGAGCCGCCGCCCGCGCGTTCCATCGCGGGCGCCACGTGCTTGCTGCACAGGATGCTGCCGTTGACGTTAGCCTGCATGGACCGGTCATCGGCATCCACGCCGGCGCTGTTGACCAGGATGTCGATGCGGCCGAAGTGCGCTTCGACCGCCGCCATCACCCGCTGCACCGCGTCGTTGTCGCTGACATCGACTTGCCAGTACCGGACCTTGTCCTTTTTAGCGCCGAGCAGCCCGGCAATGATGCGTCCTTCCTGCTCCCGGTCATCTAGAATCGCCAAATGTGCACCAGCAGCCGACAGCGCGCAGGCGATGTGCAGAGCGATGCCGCCTGCCGCGCCGGTGACCAGGGCGACCTTGTTTTCGAGGGAAAAATAGGCGGTGAGTGGATTCATGCAGCCAGAATCATTGTCGGTTTTTACACGCCAATTAAAGCATTCTTTAGTGCACATTGCAACCATGCTTTAAATGATTGAAAGTATTCTTTACCGATGGTGAATAATTATGGGGCGCGACTCGCAGAAGCTTTGCACATAGCCCAAAAAGACAGGCAAGAGCTCGCGGACGGCATCGGCGTCAGCGTGCAGGCGATCGGGCAGGTGATTGCCGGCAAAACCAAGGCGCTCACGGCGGAAAATTCGGCGCTCGCCGCAAAATTCCTGGGCGTCGACATATTCTGGCTCGCCACCGGAGTAGGCAGCCCGAAGATCGTGGCCCAGGCTTCCGGCCAGTGGCCTTTCAGCATCAGCGTCGATTCCTTCCTTGCCATACCGGAGGAGGAACAGAACCGCATAGGCGAATACATCGAGTTCTGCGTCAAGAAGTGGCAAACGGCGCATCCGGCAAAAAAAACCTGAATCAGGGTCTCCGTCTCTCCCTCCCGCTGCGGTCAATCCGAGCGGGGAAACAATAATTCCAGCACCCCACGCAGCCAGCGGTTGGCCGGATCGAGTTCGGCATTTTCATGCCAGTACAGGTACACATCCAGCGGCGGCGTAGGCAGCGGCAGCGGGTGGATTTTGTTCGGCAGGTTGATGTTGGCAATGTGCGCGTAGTGTTGCGGCATGGTGGTCAGCAGGTCGGACGTGCTGACCACCTGGCAGGCGGCGTAATAGTGCTGGCAGCGCAGGCCGACGTGGCGCTGGCGCCCGATGCGCGCCAGCTCCACATCCTCGACGCCGGGGCCGGTGCGGCGCGAGGAAACCAGGATGTGGGTTTGCGCCAGGTAGGTTTCCAGGTCCAGCCCATCGTCCAGCGCCGGATGGTCCTGGCGCGCCACCACCACCAGCGTATCGCGCGACAGCGAAGCGCTGCGGATTTCTCCGGGGCGCTGCAGGAGGACGTCGACCGCGATGTCCAGCGTGCCGGCCGCCAGCTCCGATTCCAGCTGCCGCCGTTCCACCCGCACCGAATTGATTTCCACCATGGGCGCCTGGGTCTGCAGCAGCTGCATCAGCGGCGGCAGCAGCCGCGCCTCCAGTACCCCCGGCAGGCCCAGGTTGAAGCTGCGCCGGCTGGTGGCGGGATCGAACTGGTTGCCGTGCTTGACGCTGACTTCCAGCGTTTGCAGCGCTTGCCGCACCGGGCCGATCAGCGAACGCGTCATCGGCGTCGGCAGCATCTTGCTGCCTTGGCGGATAAACAAGGGATCGCCCAGCAGCTCGCGCAAACGCGCCAGGGCGTGGCTGACGGCCGGCTGGGTCAGGCTGAGCGCCTTTGCCGCCCGGGTGATATTGCCTTCCGCGTAGATGGTGTCGAGCACCACGAACAGGTTCAGGTCGATCCGGCTGATATGCATGAAATTAATTATTCTCTATATAAATCATTCATTTGATGAATTATAGCGGTTGCGGCAAACTTCCTGGATCAAATACTCAGTTGAGGAATGCCATGGATTTCGCCTACTCCCCCCGAGCCCGCCAATATATGGAGCGGCTCAATGCATTCGTGAACGAGCACGTGCTGCCGGCCGAAGCCGACTATTTCAGCCAGCTCAAGCGCGGCCCGCTGCCGTGGAATGTACCGCCGGTGATGCTGGCCCTGAAAGCCAAGGCCAAGGAGGCGGGCCTATGGAACCTGTTCCTGCCGGATGAAGAGTTCGGCGCGGGACTGAGCAATACCGATTACGCGCCGCTGGCGGAAATCATGGGCCGTTCGTTCATCGCGCCGGAAGTGTTCAACTGCAACGCGCCCGATACCGGCAACATGGAAGTGCTGGCCAAGTACGGTTCGCCGGCGCAGCAGGAGCAGTGGCTCAAGCCGCTGCTGGCTGGCGACTGCCGCTCGGCGTTCTGCATGACCGAACCGGACGTTGCCTCCAGCGACGCCACCAACATGCGCGCCACCGCGATTGTCGAGGGCGGCGAAGTGCTGCTCAACGGCCGCAAATGGTGGAGCACCGGCATTGGCCATCCCAACTGCAGGTTCGTGATCTTCATGGGACTGACCTACCCGGACGGCCCCAAGCATGCACGCCATTCGATGGTGATCGTGCCGATGGCGACGCCCGGCGTGAAGATCGAACGCATGCTGCCGGTATTTGGCGCCCTGGATGAACCTTACGGCCATGGCGAGGTCAGTTTCACCAATGTGCGTGTGCCGCTGGCCAACATCATCGCCGGACCGGGGCGCGGTTTTGAAATCGCCCAGGGCCGCCTGGGACCGGGCCGGATCCATCACTGCATGCGGGCGCTGGGTGCGGCCGAAGTGGCGCTGGAAATGCTGTGCAGACGGGCTTTGACGCGCAGCGCTTTTGGCAAGCCGCTGGCCGATCTCGGCGGCAATGCCGACATCATCGCCAATGCCCGCATGGCGATCGAACAATCGCGGTTGCTTACCCTGAAAGCGGCATGGATGATGGATACGGTCGGCGCCAAGGCAGCGATGAGCGAAATCTCGCAAATCAAGGTAGTGGCGCCCAGCGTGGCGCAGCTGGTGATCGACCAGGCGATCCAGATCCACGGCGGCGCCGGCGTCTGCGACGACTTGCCGCTGACAGCCTTGTTTGCCTACGCCCGGGTGCTGCGCCTGGCGGACGGGCCGGACGAAGTGCACCGCGCCCTGATCGCCAAGCTGGAACTGAAAGCCCAGGCCGCCAAGGCAGTTGTGCAAGGAGAGCCGGCATGACGCTGATCGACCAGGCCGGCGCGGTGCGCAGCGGCGAGGAACTGGATGTGGCAAAGATCGCCGCCTTCCTGAAAGGCGTCGACGGCAGCCTGCAAGGCACGCCGGCCGTGAGCCAGTTCCCGGGCGGCGCCTCGAACCTGACTTACCTGCTGAGTTATCCCGACCGCGAATTGATCCTGCGCCGGCCGCCGTTCGGCGCCAAGGCCAAGTCGGCGCACGACATGCTGCGCGAAGCCAATATCATGGCCGAACTGAAGCCCGTCTACCCATACGTGCCAAAGGTGTTTGCGACCTGCCAGGACCGGGCGGTGATGGACAGCGATTTTTATGTAATGGAGCGGCTGCGCGGCATCATCCTGCGCGACAAGCTGCCTGCGGGCCTGGTGCTGAGCGAAGCCGGCACGCGCCAGCTATGCCTCAATGTCATCGACAAGATGATCGCCTTGCACCAGGTCGACTACCAGGCCGCCGGCCTGGCGCACCTGGGCAAGGGCGAGGGTTACGTGCAGCGCCAGATCAGCGGCTGGAGCGAGCGTTACCGCAAGGCGCGCACCGACGACGCCGTCGATTTCGAAGCGGTGATGCGCTGGCTCAACGACAAGATGCCGGCCGCCGATGTGGCTACCTGCCTGATCCACAACGACTTCCGCTTCGACAACGTAGTACTTAATGCTGACAATTCGCCAGACAACCCGCTGCATGTGATCGGCGTCCTGGACTGGGAAATGGCGACCCTCGGCGATCCGCTGATGGATCTCGGCAATACCCTGGCCTACTGGGTGCAGGCCGACGACGAACCGCAGTTCAAGCAGATGCGGCGCCAGCCGACGCACCTGCCGGGCATGCTGACGCGCAAGGAAGTAATCGCCTATTACGGTGAAAAAACCGGCTACCGCACCGACCATTTCGATTTCTACGAAATCTACGGACTGTTCCGCCTGGCCGTGATCGTGCAGCAAATCTACTATCGATTCCATCACGGGCAAACCAAGAATCCGCAATTCGCCTTCTTTGTCCACGTCACCAATTACCTGGAGCAGCGATGCAAGAACCTGATTGCGCAATCGAACATATGACCGAGAACACGTCATTGGAGTGCGCTTAAGATGGGCTCTATCTATCTGGTGCGCCATGGCCAGGCCAGTTTCGGCGCCGCCGACTACGACCAGCTGTCGGAACTGGGTTTGCGGCAGTCCGCCTTGTTAGGAAAGTGGCTGGCCCAGACCGGCCAGGAAATTCCCTTGCTGGTGACCGGCAGCCACCGCCGGCAGCTGCAGAGCAGCGCGGCCTGCCTGGCGGCCATGTCGCCGAACGCTGCGCGGCCTGAGCTGCAGGTGCTGGAGGATCCGGGCTTCGATGAGTTCGATCACAAGCAAATCCTGCTGCGCTTCATGCCGCGTTTTGCCGACAGCCTGTTTTCTGCCTACCTGGAGCAGCAAGAGCATCCCGAACGCGCCTTCCAGAGGGTGTTCGTGAACGCGGTGGCGCGCTGGACCAGCGGCGAACATGACGCCGAATACAGCGAACCGTGGCCGCTGTTCAAGGAACGCTGCAACGCCGCCCTGGCGCGTCTCCTGGCGCAGCTCGGCAAGGGACAGACGGCCTGGGTGTTTACTTCCGGCGGTCCGATCAGCGTGATCTGCCAGCAGTTGCTGGCGATCCCGGACCGGCAGATTTTCGATTTGAACTGGTCGCTGGTCAATACCGGCGTGACCAAGCTGTTGTACCGCTCGGGGCGCGACGGCCCGGAGCGTGTCAGCCTGAGCTACCTGAATAATTTTTCGCATCTCGTCAGTGCGCGCGACCCGGCCTTGGTGAGTTATCGCTAAGTTATCCAATTAAACGGAGTAAATAATATGAGCAGCACAACCATTTTCGACTTGAAGGACAAGATTGCGCTGGTGACCGGCGCCAGCCGGGGCATCGGCGAGGCCATCGCCAAGCTCCTGGCGCAGCAGGGTGCGCACGTGATCGTGTCCAGCCGCAAGGCGGATGCATGCGAGAAAGTCGTGGCGGAAATCAAGGCGGCGGGCGGCTCGGCCGAAACCATCGCTTGCCACATCGGTGAAATGGCGCAGATCGAAACGCTGTTCCAGGCCATTTCCAGCAAGCACGGGCGGCTCGATATCCTGGTGAACAACGCTGCCGCCAATCCGCATTTCGGACCGATCACCGAAACCGATGTGGGCGCTTTCCAGAAAACCGTCGACGTCAATATCCGCGGCTATTTTTTCATGTCGTCCTACGGCGCCAAGCTGATGGCGCAGAACGGCGGCGGCGCGATCGTCAATGTCGCCTCGGTCAACGGCGTCACGCCCGGCGTGTTCCAGGGCATCTATTCGATCACCAAGGCGGCGGTGATTTCTATGACCAAGTCGTTCGCCAAGGAGTGCGCCGCCAGCGGCGTGCGCGTCAACGCCTTGCTGCCGGGTTTCACCGAAACCAAGTTTGCCGCCGCCCTGATCGACAACCCGGCGATCCTGCAACAGGCGCTGCAGCATATCCCGATGAACCGTGTCGCCCAGCCGGCGGAGATGGCGGGCGCCGTGCTGTACCTGGTGTCGCCCGCGGCCAGCTATACCACCGGGGTCTGCCTGAACGTCGACGGCGGCTATCTGCTCAATTGATACGGAACCGACAGGAAACCATATGAAGAATCTGCAAGGCAAGGTCGCCGTCATTACCGGCGCTGCGGAAGGCATAGGCAAGGGAATCGCCGCGCGGGCCGCGGCCGAGGGAATGAAGCTGGTGCTGGCCGACATCAACGCCGCCAAGCTGGAAACCACCGTAGCCGGGTTCAAAGCCATGGGCGCGGAAGTGATAGGCGTGCCTACCGACGTCGCCAGGGAAGAGCAGGTAAATGCCCTGGCGGACCAGGCATTCGCCAGATTCGGCAACGTGCATTTGCTGGTGAATAACGCCGGCGTCGCGGTGGCCAAGCCGGCCTGGGAAACTACCCAGAAGGATTGGGACTGGGTCATGGGCGTCAATTTTTATGGCGTCAGCCATGCCTTGCGCGCCTTTGTCCCGCGCATGCTGAAGAACGGCGAGGACGGCCATATCGTCAACACGGCTTCCATGGCCGGCCTGACTTCGCAGCCCAGCCTGGCCAGCTATAACGCCAGCAAGCATGCCGTGGTGACGCTGTCGGAGGGTTTGCATCACGACCTGACGCTGCGTCAGTCAAGCATCAAGGTTTCGGTGCTGTGTCCGGGCTGGGTCAAGACCGGCATCGGGCATTCGGAGCGCAACCGCGAAAACGGCGGCGACAGCGGTCCGAGCGATGCAGTGGCGGCCAAGGTCGGCATGTCGGTATTGAACGCGGTGCAGAACGGGATCGCGGTGACGCAGGTGGCTGATGAGGTATTTGATGCGATCGCTGCGGAGCGCTTTTATATCCTGACGCATCCAGAGATGAAGCAGGCGATCCAGGTGCGCATGGAAGATATCCTGCAGCAGCGGGCGCCGACTTTGCTGAAGATCTGACAGTACTGCGAGGCGGCCGGAGCCGCCCCGCAACACCGCTTAGTCGATATCGAACTTGACGCCTTGCGCCAGCGGCAAGGTACGGCTGTAGTTGATGGTGTTGGTGGCGCGGCGCATGTAGGTTTTCCACGCATCGGAACCGGATTCGCGGCCGCCGCCGGTTTCCTTTTCGCCGCCGAAAGCGCCGCCGATTTCCGCGCCGCTGGTGCCGATGTTGACATTGGCCAGGCCGCAGTCGCTGCCGCTGGCAGACATGAAGGCTTCCGCTTCACGCACGTCGTTGGTGAAGATGGCCGACGACAGACCCTGCGGCACGGCATTGTTGAGACGCACCGCATCCTCGAAATGATCGTAGGGCAGCACATACAAGATAGGCGCGAAGGTTTCGTGATGCACGATGTCGCTTTGCCGAGGCATGCGCACCAGCGCCGGACGGACATAGAATGCGTTGCCGTTGTCGCCGACCTGGACCCGCTCGCCGCCGGTCACCACGCCGCCTTCGGCCTTGGCTTGCACCAGCGCGCTTTGCATGGCTTCGAAAGAGTGCTGGTCGACCAGGGGACCGACCAGCGTATCGGCTGCCAGCGGATCGCCGACCTTGACGCTGGCGTAGATGCGTTCGATGCGGTTGACCACATCCTGGTAAATGCTGCTGTGGACAAACAGGCGGCGCAAGCTGGTGCAGCGCTGGCCGGCGGTGCCGACAGCGGAAAAGGTGATGGCGCGCAGCGCCAGGCTGAGGTCGGCGGTAGGGGTGACGATCATGCCGTTGTTGCCGCCCAGTTCCAGCAGGCTGCGGCCGAGGCGCTCGGCGACCGTGGTGGCGACCTTGCGGCCCATGCGCACGCTGCCGGTGGCGCTGACCAGCGGCACCAGCGGCGAAGCGGACAGTGCGGCGCCGATTTCAGCGCGGCCCAGCAGCACCTGGCACAGGTCGGCCGGCAGCAGGTCCGGACGCTGTTGCGAAAAGCGTGCTGCGGCTTTCTCGAACAAGGCATGCACGGCGAGCGCAACCACCGGCGTTTTTTCCGACGGCTTCCAGATCACGGCATTGCCGCAGACCAGCGCCAGCGCCGCATTCCAGGCCCATACCGCAACCGGGAAATTGAACGCGGTGATGACGCCGCAGACGCCCAGCGGATGCCAGGTTTCCATCATGCGGTGGCCGGGACGCTCGGAAGCGATGGTCAGGCCGTACAGCTGGCGCGACAGGCCGACCGCGAAATCGCAGATGTCGATCATTTCCTGCACTTCGCCTATGCCTTCGGACAGGATCTTGCCGGACTCCAGCGTCACCAGCTTGCCCAGCGGTTCGCGGTGTTCGCGCAATACTTCGCCCAGGATGCGCACCAGCTCGCCGCGCACCGGCGCCGGCACCACGCGCCATTTTTCGTAGGCTTGATGGGCGTTCTTGATGGCGCTTTCCGCTTCCGCCGCGGTGTGCGCGCGCAGCGATGCAATCGCTGCGCCGTCGCGCGGTGAGCGCGAATGGAGGTCGTCGCCGGCATGCGCGGAAAAATCGAAGCCGAGTTCAGCGAAGATGGTGGAGATTTGCGTCATTGGAAGGCCTTTGTTCCGAAGTCAATCTGGTCGCCCTGGAATGGGCGAGGGATAGCACCGAGTATAAGGAATAAACTGAGATTTCTTAAAATCAAAAAATATCAGAACATCATTACCTTTGATCATGCAGGAGCGCTGCTCAGGCTTCGGCCAATTCGCCCAGTATCCATTCCTGGAATTTGATCACGGCCGCCTTGCTGGCGTTTTTTTCGGGATAGGTCAGGTAATAGGATTGCGGGCTTTTGACTGCGAACGGGAAAGGCACGTGCAGCTGGCCGAGGGCGATTTCGGTTTCCACCAGGAATTTCGGCATCAACGCCACGCCGAGGCCGGCGGCGGCAGCCTGGATCACCATCGACAATTGTTCGAAGCGCGGACCCGAGAGGGCGTCCGGGCAAGCCACGCCGACATGGTTGAACCAGTCGTGCCAGGCTTGCGGCCGGGTGGTGTGTTGCAACAACGTCATTTCCGGCAGGTCTTCGATGCGCTTGATTTTCCGGCTCAGTTCCAGGCTGCACACCGGCAGCACTTCCTCGCCCATCAGCCGCACCATGACCGCGCCCGGCCAGTTCGGCTCGCCGAAGTGGATTGCGGCATCGACCGCGCGGCTGTTGAAATCGAAGGGCAGCACCTCGGTGCTCAGGTTGAGGATCACATCGGGGTGGGCGGCGGTGAACTTGGCCAGGCGCGGAATCAGCCACTTGACGCCGAAAGTCGGCAATGTTGCCAGATTAAGCACACCGCCGGAATTCTTGTGCGCCATCACCTGGAAGGTCGCCATCTCGATTTCCTTGAGGATGGCGGCGACCTGGACCGCATATTCGGCGCCGGCCGCGGTCAGTATCAGGCGGCGATTGATGCGCTCGAACAGTTTTACGCCCAGGTAATCCTCCAGGATGGCGGCCTGGCGGCTGACCGCGCCCTGGGTCATGTGCAGTTCATTGGCGGCTTTGGTGAAGGACAGGTGGCGCGCGGCCGTATCGAACGCGATCAGGCAGGACGTGGAAGGGATGAATCTGCGCATTTTTCTTGGTGCCGAGTAGGTATGTGCTGCCGTGCTTGCTGCTGAGCAGGCACTATACCAAACGCGGCGGCGCTTTTCAGCATTACCTGCAACGCCGATTCCAGCCTGGCTGCGCGGGGAGTCAGGCATGCGCGTTATGGCGCCGGGCCGAAGCGCGTTACTCCCAGCAACTGGGCCGGGTCGAATACGGTTTGCATCCTGGCGGCCAGCGCCTGCGATTCGGCAACCGTGTAGCGTTCGTAAAACTGCTGGTTGAACGGCCCTACGCCATGCTCGGCGCTGAAGCTGCCGTGGTACTTGTGCACTGCCAGGTCGTAGATTTCCTGGCGTAGGGCGTGGACGCGCTGCGGCGGGAAGTCGTCCGCCAGCTGCTGCGGCAGCACCAGGTTGAAATGCAGGCCGCCGTCGCCCCAATGGCCGAAGTCGAATACCCGGACCCCCGGATAGCGGTGTTCCAGCAGCGCGATGGCTTCATCCCGGAAGGCGCCCAGTCTTGAACGCGGTACGGCGATGTCGAAGGCGATTACCTTGCCTTCCTGGCGCACGCTGTCGGTGATGGCGTGGCGCATGCGCCACAGCACGTCGGGTTTGTCGATCACGGCATCCAGGATCAGGTCGCCGAAACAGGCTTCGAGCCAGGCGCCGAATATTTTCTCCAGGTCAAAGTCGGCGCTGCGCGGCCGCGCGCTGCTCAGTTCGATCAGGAAAGCGTAGGGTGGCAGCGGCTCGAACGGCGCCTGGATGGCGGGGATATGCTGCAGTACGGATTGCATGGCATTGTGCGAGATACCCTCGAATGCGCTGAGGAAATCCGAGAAATTGCGTTCGGCGTCGCGCAGCAGCAGGGCGGCGGCCTGCAGCGAGGCCGGCACTACCAGGGCGGTGGCGCATTGCTGCGGCAGCGGATGCACTTGCAGCACAGCCTGCGTGATGATGCCGTAGGCGCCGCCGCTGCCGATGAAATTCTGTTTCCAGTCAGGGCCGGTATTGTTTTTCCTGAGGCGGTTGGTCAGGTCAAGGCGCTGGCCGGGCGGATCGATCAGCAGCGCTTCCAGTCCCAGCACGTTGTGCCGCACGTCGCCGTAGCGGATCAGGCGCGCGCCGCCGGTGTTGGCGGCCAGCATGCCGCCCAGGGAAGGATCGGCGGCAAGGTCGATCGGGAAACAGAGCTCGTGCTGCCTGAGCGCCTGGTTCAGGTCGGACAGGCGGGTGCCGGCATAAGCTTGCACCACGCGGTCGACCGGATCGATGTCTATCACGCCCTTGATGCGCTCCATGCCGAGCACCACGTCCAGGCCGGACCGGTCCGGCGATGACGCTCCTACCAGGCCGGTATTCGCGCCCTGGGCCACGATGCGGATTTTTTCGCTGGCGCACAGGCGCATCAGCTCGGCCGCTTCTTCGACGTTGGCCGGACGTGCGATGCACAGGCTGCGGCCGTCGCCGTAGCGGGCGCCCTTTTCGTAGGGCTGGCGCTGGTCGGCGGCGACCAGGCAGCCTTGCGGCCCCAGCAGGTCGCTGATGCGTTGCTGGAGCTGGTTCGGATCGCTCATGTCGGTTTTCAGCAGGAGGCGGCGTCGGCCGAGGCGGTCATTTTGAAGATGCCCTGGGCGTTGCCGCTGTCAAAAGTCAGGTCCAGCTTTTCGCTCTGGGTTTCTGCATCCAGGTAGCGGTCGCGTGAAATGAATTCATAAAACGATCCCGGCACTTTCATTTCAACCATGGCGCCGTTCTCGTCGCGCATCAGGCGCGTGACGGTGCTGGCGCGAAAAGCGGTCTGCCGCACCCGGCCGTTCCTGGACACTTCGATCTTTTCCTTGATGGCGCGGCCCAGCGCGCGCTGCGCATCGGCGACTTGCTCCACATTGGCGACGCGGTCGGTGGCGTGGTTGAAGGCATTGCCTTCGGTTGAAATCCAGGCCATTTCGGCCGATTCCGCCAGCAAGACCTGGTATTCGGCGACGCTGGGCAGGGCATGCTGGCGGTCGAAGCAGGCGACCAGCACCGGCAGCAAGGCCAGCGCATCGGCGAGCAGCAAGGCCTTGTCGTTGCCGAGCTGCTGCAATAGCTGCGCCGAGTGCGCATCGACAGGGTCTTGCGAGGTCGACAAGACTTTATTGACCGTGGCCTGGAATTCGCTGGAAAAATGGTGCGGATGCAGTTCGCTCAGGAAGAACTGGGCGATTTCCTCGGCATCGTCTTCGTGCGCGTAAGCGCGGCCGGTCATGCTGATCCGCTGCAGGGGATAGATGCCGTTCACCTGGTAGCCCAGCGGCCGCAGGATGCGGGTGAACGCCGCTTCGCCGGCCGGCAGGTTGCCGGTGCTGATGCCCAGCACGGTGCGCAAAGCGCCGTGGTCGAAGCGGATCTTGTTACCGGCGCGTACCGAGTCCTGCACATAATCGTTCCCTTGCGGGACGGCTTTCAGCAGTTTCTCGAACAGCAGCATGTTCAGCGCCTGCGCTATTTCGATGCGGGAAACCGTATCGGCGCGCGGCCGCAGCGTGCTGGCCGGGATCTGCAGCAGGCCGGATAACTGGTTAGCATGCTCGGCGCCCAGCAGCGACGTCAGCATATATTGCAGATTAGTGGGCAGGTTGGTGGAGGACATGCGCGCTCTCTATCGGGGGAGGATAGGCGCAGTGTAAATTTGATTTGAGGCGGAATAAAACGATTAATACTGATGCATCAATGCTTTTTTCTCATGACCAGGCGAAAAAAAACGGATGCAAAGCACCCGTTTTCGGATCAAGCAGGTAATTTTAATAACCGATAGCAGCGCCCGCAGGGCGGCGTGTATCGTTGGCGCCGTAATACAAGCCCGGACGGACAACGCCCGATACGCCTGCATCGTTGCCCGAGCTGGCGCCGGCGACGCCGGCTGCGCCCGGCAGGCCGATCATGATCAGCTCAGCCGCGCCCCAAGGGGTTTGCTCTTTCATCTTGTAGCCCATGCCGTCCAGGATTTTCAGGGTGTCCGGCGACAGGCCGCGGGTTTCGTAATACACCTCGTCCGGCAGCCATTGGTGATGGATGCGCGGCGCATCGACCGCTTCCTGCGGCGCCATGCCGTAGTCGATCACGTTCAAGGCCGTTTCCAGGGTGATGGTGATGATGCGCGAACCGCCTGGCGAGCCAAGCACCATGTAGGTCTTGCCATCCTTGGTGACCAGGGTCGGCGCCATCGACGACAGCGGACGCTTGCCCGGCGCGATCGAGTTGGTGGCGCCTTGCACCAGGCCGAACAGGTTTTGCACGCCGGCCTTGACGGTGAAATCGTCCATTTCATCGTTGAGGAAGAAGCCGGTGCCCGGCGCGATCACCACGGCGCCGAAGCGGCCGTTGATGGTGTAGGTGGTGGACACCGCATTGCCGTCCTTGTCGACGATCGAATAGTGCGTGGTTTCAGGTTTTTCATGCGGCGCCATGCCCGGCTGTACTTCCACCGATGGCGTGGCTTTGTCGGCCGCGATTTTCGCGCGGATGGATGCCGCATATTCCTTGCTCAGCAAACGGTCGAGCGGATTCTTGACGAAGGCCGGGTCGCCGAGGAAGGTATTGCGGTCCATGTAGGAATGGCGCATTGCTTCGGTCATGTAGTGCACCGCCGAGGCCGAATGGAAACCGAGCGCCTTCATGTCGTAACCCTCGAGAATGTTGAGGATCTGGCACATGGTGGCGCCGCCCGAGCTGGGCGGCGGCGCGGAGACGAACACGTAGCCGCGGTAAGTGCACGACAGCGGCGCGCTTTCGCTGATCTTGTAGCTGGCAAAGTCGGCCGCGGTGATGATACCGCCGCCAGCCTTGGATGCACGTTCCACCGCGGCCGGGATCGCGCCTTTATAGAAAGCGTCGGGGCCGTTGCGCGAGATCGCTTCCAGCGTCTTGGCCAGGTCCTTTTGCACCAGGCGGTCGCCCGGCTGCAACGGCGTGCCGTCGCGGCGCAGGAACAGGCGCGCTGCTTCCGGGTCTTTCTTGAACTGGGCGATGGTGGTATCGAGGATGTCGGTGTCGCCGCGGTTCAGGATATAACCGTCGCGCGCCAGCTTGATCGCCGGCTGCATCACCTGGGCGCGGGTCAGCTTGCCGTATTGGCGCTGCGCGGTGTCGAGGCCGAGCACGGTGCCCGGCACGCCTGCCGCCAGGTAGCCGAACAGGCTGGCGTTGGTGATCGCCTTGCCGTTGGCGTCCAGGTACATGTTGGCGCTGGCCGCGGCCGGCGCGGTTTCACGGAAGTTGATGAAGGTGTCGCGGCCGTCGGCCAGGTGGATGGTCATGAAGCCGCCGCCGCCGATATTGCCGCAGCAAGGGTTGACCACCGCTTGCGCATAACCGACCGCTACCGCCGCATCGATCGCATTGCCGCCCATCTTCAGGATATCGACGCCGACCTGTGAAGCCAGGTGCTGGGACGTCACCACCATGCCGTTCTTCGCTTCGACCGCAGGCGCGGAGGCTGCCTGCGCCGAGCCTAGCAGGCCCAGCAGCAGCGCCGAGGCCGCCAACGGTTTCATCCAATATGTAATACGCATACCTTCTCCCTATTATTAGTGGGCAAACCGCTTGCCCTTACCTCGAAATATGATGCATGGTCCGGCGGCGGAGCGGCTGCCGGCACGGAAATGTGCGTCACGATTATTGCATCCTCTTGCGCATCCGGCATGCTTTTTACTTTTCCGGATGACGATATGCGCAATAAGCATAAAATGCGCCCGATGCATCCGGGCCGCCACAACAAAGTTTGCGATAAGTTCGCACCTAAAGCGTGATTCCAGCCGGTGAATTTTGGGCGGTTTGCATCCCTGGCGGCGATATCTGCACATACAATATGCACCAGGTTTTCAAAAAACATGCGACAGTGCTTGCATAAATCACTGTTTTTTTATACAGTACTACCTGGAGTTTCAGATCAGGTCCCGAATTACTCACCATTTTTGCCGAAAGAACAACCATGGACGATAAAAAATCCGCACCCAATCCGGATAAAAGCAAGGCCCTTGCCGCGGCCTTGGCGCAGATCGAGAAACAGTTCGGCAAGGGTTCGGTCATGCGCATGGAAGACGGCGCCGTGGTCGAAGAAGTGCAGGTTGTCTCGACCGGTTCGCTCGGCCTGGATATCGCGCTGGGCGTCGGCGGTTTGCCGCGCGGCCGGGTGGTCGAGATCTACGGCCCGGAATCGTCCGGTAAAACCACACTGACGCTGCAGACCATCGCCGAAATGCAAAAGCTGGGCGGCACCTGCGCGTTCATCGATGCGGAACATGCGCTGGACGTCGGCTATGCGCAGAAGCTGGGCATCAACCTGTCCGAACTGCTGATCTCGCAGCCGGACACCGGCGAACAGGCGCTGGAAATCACCGATGCGCTGGTGCGCTCGGGCGGCGTCGACCTGATCGTGGTCGACTCGGTGGCTGCACTGACGCCGCGCGCCGAAATCGAAGGCGACATGGGCGATTCCCTGCCCGGCCTGCAGGCGCGCCTGATGTCGCAAGCGCTGCGCAAGCTGACCGGCAGCATCAACCGCACCAACACGCTGGTGATCTTCATCAACCAGATCCGCATGAAGATCGGCGTCATGTTCGGCAATCCGGAAACCACCACCGGCGGCAACGCCCTGAAATTCTACGCTTCGGTGCGCCTGGACATCCGCCGCACCGGCTCGATCAAGTCGGGCGATGAAGTGATCGGCAACGAAACCAAGGTCAAGGTCGTCAAGAACAAGATCGCGCCGCCGTTCAAGGAAGCGCATTTCGATATCCTGTATGGCGAAGGCACATCGCGCGAAGGTGAAATCCTCGATCTCGGCTCCGACGCCAAGATCGTCGAGAAGTCGGGCGCCTGGTACAGCTACAACGGCGAACGCATCGGCCAAGGCAAGGACAATGCCCGCACCTACCTGAAAGAACGGCCAGAGCTGGCGCGTGAGATCGAGAACAAGGTGCGCGCTTCACTGGGCGTGCCGCTGCTGGGCGAGATCAAGTCTGACAGCAGCGACAAGGCGGCCGAAAAAGCCGCAGCCAAGGCAAGCAAGGCTGCCGCCAAGGCAGAAGAGCCGGTCTGATAGCCATCGCTGTATAGCGATATAAGCCGGCCCGGTTCGGCAAACGCCTTTCATACATATCCGTCAAACGGATTGTTGAAGGGCGTTTTTGTTTCAGACATGCATTTGGTTTGGATTACAGGAAGCTGCCATGGCAAAACTGCAGATCAGCCTCAAGGCCAGGGCGCTGCGCTATCTGTCGGCGCGCGAACACAGCCGCCTGGAGCTGGCGCGCAAGCTGGCGCGTTATGCACAGGAAGGCGACGATATCGAAGCTTTGCTGGATACGTTGGAAGCCGCAAAACTGCTGTCGCAGGCGCGTTTTTCCGAATCGCTGATCCACCGCCGCGCCCATCGTTTCGGCAACAGCCGCATCCTTTCGGAGCTGCAAAGCCACGGCATCGATGCCGAAGCGCTGGTGGACATCAAGGCCGGCCTGGCCAGCGGCGAAGTCGCCCGCGCGCGTGAAGTCTGGCGCAAGAAATTCAACCAGCCGGCGGCCGATGCCGCCGAGCGCGCCAAGCAAATGCGGTTCTTGCTGCAACGCGGATTTTCTCATCGCGCAATCCAGGCCGCGGTGAAGGGCGGCGATGACGATGAGGATTATTGAGGCAAGGAAGCAGGCAACTTCGATCCCCCGAAACCTGGGCAAACTGCGGTCTCCAAACCATCGTTTTCATTCCGATTTTTAGCGATGGCCCCCGCCCCGGGGGCTTTCGATGGCTGTTTTGCAATTGTCGATCTAAATCGCTAAGGTGCGTAAGCTGTGCTACACTTTTGGGGTTTTTTGCAAACCGCAGGAGCGGCAGTTACCATAGAAACTGTGGTAACGACACGCAAATCAGTCCACCATTATGTCTCTGACACCTTCCATTTCCCGCCGAGCGTTAAAGCACACCCGCGCGATTCACATCGACGCGTTCGTACGTGACGACGACCTGTGGGAAATCGACGCGCACGTTACCGATACCAAACCCTTCGACCTTCCTTTGCCTGCAGGCAACTTGCCGGCAGGCCAGCCGCTGCACAGCCTGTGGCTGAGGCTCACGCTCGACCGCCAGTTCGTGATCGTCGGCGTCGAGGCGAATTCCGAAGCGGTGCCGTATCGCGGCCATTGCAATACCATCGAACCTGATTACAAGAAATTGATCGGCTTGAGCCTGGTCAAGGGCTTCCGCCACACTCTGAGAGAGAATATCGGCGGCGCGCTCGGCTGTACGCATCTGACCGAGCTGGCGCAGATACTGCCGACCGCGGCATTGCAGGCTTTCGGCGGCGAAATCAATCGCGCTGCCGACCAGAAGCCGCCCCAGCTCGATCGTTGCCATGCATTACGCAGTGAAGGCGCAGTTGTCGCCAAATATTATCCGAAGTGGGCAATCAGCCCTCCAGCAGGAATCGGCACCGAATCCGTTTTAGAAACGTCGCATGTAGAATCGCCGCAATCGCATTTATCCAACCAAGCAATTTCATTTAATTAAGTGTCAGAAGGGAAGCTCGCATGAAAATCCATGAGTATCAGGGTAAAGAAATTCTCCGCCAGTTCGGAGTGACAACACCGCGTGGCATCCCGTGCCTGAACGTCGATGACGCGGTCAAGGCAGCTGAAACCCTCGGCGGTTCGGTTTGGGTCGTCAAAGCCCAGATCCACGCCGGCGGTCGCGGCAAGGGTGGCGGCGTCAAGGTTGCCAAGTCGCTGGAACAGGTGCGCGAATACGCTAGCCAGATCCTCGGCATGCAGCTGGTGACACACCAGACCGGCCCGGAAGGCCAGAAAGTCCGTCGCCTGCTGATCGAAGAAGGCGCTGACATCAAGCAAGAACTGTACGTCAGCATGGTTACCGACCGCGTCAGCCAACGCGTGGTGCTGATGGCATCCAGCGAAGGCGGCATGGACATCGAAGAAGTCGCAGCCAGCCATCCGGAAAAGATTCACCAAGTCGTCATCGATCCGGCCACCGGCCTGACCGACGCTGAAGCTGACAGCATCTCGACCAAGATCGGCGTGCCGGCCGGCTCCATCGCCGATGCGCGCAAGCAGTTGCAAGGCCTGTACAAGGCATACTGGGACACCGACTCGTCGCTGGCTGAAATCAACCCGCTGATCGTCACCGGTTCCGGCAAGGTCATCGCCCTGGACGCCAAGTTCAATTTCGACAGCAACGCGCTGTTCCGCCATCCGGAAATCGTCGCCTACCGCGACCTGGACGAAGAAGATCCAGCTGAAATCGAAGCATCCAAGTTCGACCTGGCTTACATCTCGCTCGACGGCAACATCGGCTGCCTGGTGAATGGCGCCGGCCTGGCCATGGCCACCATGGACACCATCAAGCTGTTCGGCGGCGAGCCTGCCAACTTCCTCGACGTCGGCGGCGGCGCTACAGCCGAGAAAGTCACTGAAGCGTTCAAGATCATGTTGAAGAACCCAGGCCTGAAAGCCATCCTGGTCAACATCTTCGGCGGCATCATGCGCTGCGACGTGATCGCCGAAGGCGTCATCACCGCATCCAAAGCCGTTTCGCTGCAAGTACCGCTGGTCGTCCGCATGAAGGGCACCAACGAAGAAATCGGCAAGAAAATGCTGGCCGACTCCGGCCTGCCGATCATCTCGGCGGACAGCATGGAAGAAGCGGCGCAGAAGGTTGTTGCTGCGGCCAACGGTAAGTAACAAATAACAAGGAACAGATATGTCGATCCTGATCAACAAAGACACTAAAGTCGTCACCCAAGGTATTACCGGCAAGACCGGCCAATTCCACACCCGCGGCTGCCGCGACTACGCAAACGGCAAGAACGCTTTTGTCGCAGGCGTGAACCCGAAAAAAGCCGGCGAAGACTTCGAAGGCATCCCGATTTTCGCTAACGTTTCCGAAGCCAAGGCCGCCACCGGCGCCAACGTCTCGGTGATCTACGTACCGCCGGCAGGCGCTGCGGCAGCCATCTGGGAAGCGGTTGAAGCCGAGCTCGACCTGGCCATCTGCATCACCGAAGGCATCCCGGTACGCGACATGCTGGCGCTGAAAGACCGCATGGCAAAAGCCGGCAGCAAGACCTTGCTGCTCGGACCAAACTGCCCAGGCCTGATCACGCCGGACGAAATCAAGATCGGCATCATGCCGGGCCACATCCACAAGAAGGGCCGTATCGGCGTGGTTTCGCGCTCCGGTACCCTGACTTATGAAGCAGTCGGCCAGCTGACCGCGCTGGGCCTGGGCCAATCGTCTGCAGTGGGCATCGGCGGCGATCCGATCAACGGCTTGAAGCACATCGACATCATGAAGATGTTCAATGACGATCCTGAAACCGATGCCGTCATCATGATCGGTGAAATCGGCGGTCCGGACGAAGCCAACGCGGCTTACTGGATCAAGGACAACATGAAGAAGCCGGTGGTCAGCTTCATCGCCGGTGTCACCGCTCCTCCTGGCAAGCGCATGGGCCATGCCGGCGCGCTGATCTCGGGCGGCGCCGATACTGCGCAAGCCAAGCTGGACATCATGGAAGCGTGTGGCATCACCGTGACCAAGAATCCATCGGAAATGGCGCGCCTGCTGAAGGCGATGCTGTAATCGCGGCTTGACAGGAAAAATAGGGCAGGTGTTTATCGTATAGACGATTACCAGCCCGGACCAAAAAAAGGGAGCTTCGGCTCCCTTTTTTATTCCCGTGCACAATCAAGGTCTGGCTACGGGTGTAGCATCCAGGAGCAGGGGCGGCGCCGACTTTGCAATTTGTCTTGCCGTCCCCAGCAGAACCAAGGAAAATACTTGTAACTAGGCAATCACCTGATCTGCCATAACTTTTTATCGTGTCTCGACATATGCCGCTTGAGTTTGCCGCCAAAACGGATATTGGTATGGTGCGAGTACAGAACGAAGACACCGTCGTGGTCGACGATGTCTTGCAGCTGGCGATCCTGGCCGACGGCATGGGCGGTTACAACGCCGGAGAAGTCGCCAGCAGCATCGCCACCGTCGCCATCCAGGAAGAAATCGAAAGCCAGCTGCAGGAGTACCGCCGCCTGCAGAAGCCGGAAGACGAGCTGCCGGTGCGCCTGTGGCTGATGCAGGCCGTGCGCCAGGCCAACAGCACCATCATCAACGCCGCCCGCCGCGAGCCGGAATACCGCGGCATGGGCACCACCCTGGTGGTGGCCTGGTTCGAGCCGCAAGGCAGCCTTGCCATCGCCCATGTCGGCGATTCGCGCGCGTATCGCATCCGCGACGGTTTGCTGGAACAGCTCACGCGCGACCATTCCCTGCTGCAGGAACAGATCGACGCCGGCCTGATCCGCGCCGAAGACGCGCAATTCGCCAACAACCGCAACATTGTCACGCGCGCCGTCGGCATCGATTACCAGCTGGTGGTGGAAGTCCACCAGCACCAGGTGCAGCCCGGCGATCTTTACCTGCTGTGTTCGGATGGATTGTCGGACCGGATCGGCGACAATGATATCTTCAACATTGTCAGCGACGCCCAGGGCGACCTGAAGATGGCATGCACCATGCTTATCAATGCCGCGAACCAGTCAGGCGGTCAGGATAATGTGTCGGTGATCCTGGTCAGGGTGCCGGAGAACGAATAAGCGTGTTGCGATTGCCGGTGAAAATTGAAGGCAAGCGCGATATGCGGGCCCGCAATATAAATCCCGAAATTTGAGTATCATTGCCCCGAAACAACATTAAACTGGGGGTTTGCTGAAGTATGCAAGACCGATGTATGAGCAACGCCAATACCAGTAGCTGCGGACGTGGCCGGATCTGCAGCATGGTTTTAAATTAACTTACAAATAGCGTTTCCCGAGAGAGATAGGAATGGCGAAGATCATCCTGACCAAAGGCGGCACCGTGATACAAGAGATGACGCTCACCAAAGAGCGCACCACTATCGGCCGCCGCGCCCACAATGACATGGTCATTGATAACCTTGCCATCAGCGGCGAACACGCGGTCATCATCACTATCTACAACGATTCGTTCCTGGAAGACCTCAACAGCACCAACGGCACCCAGGTCAACGGCCATCCGGTCACCAAGCATTTCCTGCAGCATAACGATGTGATCCAGATGGCCAGGTACAAATTGCTGTACCAGGTGGATACGGATGAGGAAATCAAGGACAACCGGCCGAAGATGTTTCCGGTGCCGCGGCCGGATGCGACCATTACCGTGCTGGATGGGCCTAGTGCTGGCAAGGAAATGCTGCTGACCAAGGTGTTGACTACGATTGGGCGTCCTGGCATCCAGGTGGCTATTGTTACGCGTCGGCCGCATGGTTACGAACTGACCCATGTCGAAGGGCAGACTTATACCCGGGTCAATGACACGCCATTAAATGCCGGAGCCCGGCCGCTCAAGGATGAGGATGTAATTGATATTGCCGGGACTTTGATGAAGTTTTCCTGGAAGACTGCTTAATCCTTCAGTTCGGCCAGACGCCGGCTGTGCGTCTGGCTTCTCCCTTCAGCGAATCTCCGTCGCGCATCTGTAATTTAAGGCTATCGCCAATTTCCCCTCTGTCGAGAATCGATAACACTGGTTTGTCATCTTATTAGCGTGTTGATTGCTGGCTGTTGAGGACTTGGGGCAGGACAAATTGCCGCAAGAGTGAAGATGGCATTTTCATAGTTTCTTCATGACAAAATTTGTCAGCGCAACATCGAAAATCTGCCAAATTTCCTCACTTTTCCAGACGCAAATCCGGGAAATCGCGGGATTTTCCACTGGCACAGACATTGCTCTAAGTCATAGGCAGTGAAACCCCTTTTTATCAACCGGAGAAACACATGAAAATGATGCAACGCGCTCAGCGCGGTTTTACCCTGATCGAATTGATGATCGTTGTGGCAATTATCGGTATTCTGGCAGCGATTGCTTTGCCTGCTTACCAAGATTACACAGTTCGCGCTAAGGTTAGTGAAGGTCTGGTGCTTGCTGATGCTGCGAAGTTGGCCGTCGCTGAGACATTTCAGTCTACTGGTAACATTCCTGCTGATAACACAGCCGCCGGTTACAGCTTTATTCCATCTAAATATGTAAGTTCCATCGACATTGCATCCGGTGTAATTAAAATTACATATGCAACAGGCTCTGGTGGTATTCCGGCCTTGGCAGCTACTGGGAATCTTATTTATTTGACTCCTAATATCAATAAGCTTGCTTTGGTCGCCGGTACTAGCGGCACTATTGACTGGGCTTGTGCATCCGCCACAAGTACAGCAGCACAAGGTCACTCGTTGGGCGCAATTACCTTAGGCAGCGTTTTGGCAAAATACTCTCCAGCAGAATGCCGTTAATTTTTGCAATGCGAATTGTATAAATGAGTAATTCAGTATAAAAAAGGCGCTCAGGCGCCTTTTTTATTAATTTGATTTAGACAATCACTTTGATAAGAGCAGGAAATCCCATGAAGTCGCTCAGCTTGTTACAACGCGGCCAACGCGGTTTTACCTTGATAGAATTAATGATTGTAGTTGCCATCATTGGCATCCTTGCTGCTGTTGCATTACCGGCATACCAGAATTACTTGGTGCGAGCTAAGGTCAGTGAAGGGCTCGCATTGGCAGAAGATGCAAAAATAGCAGTAGCTACAGCTTTTCAGTCCACCGGCTTGATCCCGGCTCAGGACTCAGATGCGGCCTATGGTGGTGCATCGTCCAAATACGTTACAAGCGTGTCAATCGGCGGGGGAGGCGTGATTACAATTACCTATAACTTTGCCCCCGACGGCATCGTGGCTCTATCAAATGCTACCAACACGCTACTGTTGACACCAAACATAAATAATCTTCCACTCGCAGCAAATACCTCAGGACCGATTGACTGGGCCTGTACATCTTCCACCAAAACAGCATCGCAGGCACATTCTTTAACAGCGAACGTAGGTACTTTGCCGACAAATTACGCTCCAGCGGAATGCCGTTGATTTTTTTGTTCGAAGACTGATTGTGTTGACATCAAGCCGTTGGAAGTACGATGTTTGAAATTTGTTTTTATATAACATATATCAAACTTAAAATCTGCAATCAGAAATAAATCATTTTCTTGAAGAATATGCGGCAAACAATCAAAAAGCGCTTGCTCGCTTTTGCTATACATTTGGCAATCAGTGCCCTGATCGGCACACTGACTTTTGCCCTGATTTATCTCATCTGGTTCCCGTCACCCTATTTTCAGCTGACTAACGGCCGCGAATTGTTTTTATTGTTGCTGGGATGCGATGTAGTGCTGGGGCCGCTGCTGACACTGGTTATCTTCAATATCCTGAAACCGCCACGTGAGTTGCGGCGCGATTTGATGTTGATCGCTTTCATCCAGCTCGCTGCGCTGGGTTATGGCTTGCATGTGATTTTTGAAGTTCGACCCCTGTATATTGTTTTTTATGGCGATCAGTTCAACGTGGTGGCGGCAGATGAAGTGACCACGGATCCAAAGTTGGGCGGGACGCCAAAATTGTCGCTGCACTCGTTGCTAGGGCCGCAGATTGTCGGAGCGAAAATGCCCGATAATAAGGACGAACGCCAGGCGATCCTTTGGTCGTCCGTCGGTGGTGGAGCTGATATTTTTGGCATGCCAAAATACTTTGTGCCTTATCAGCAAATGAAAGACGCAGTGCGCCAGAAGGCTGTTACAGCCGAAGGCTTTGCAGAGCAAAATAAGATCGCTGCATTCAATCTGGCACGTCTTGAGGCCGATTACCGTGCGCAACGCAATCCGGTCGGGTTTGTACCAGTAGTGGTGCAGAGCAGATTCAAGTATGCTGCTGGCGTAGTGTCGTTGGCAACAGGGGAGTTGCTGCAAGTAGAGCCGGTAGAGGAAAAAAAATAGCGTATTGCTTTGCCATGGGCAAAAAGAGCTTGCAAGGCAGGTGAGCTGGATAGCCAATTAATCGAATTGTTGTGGGAGAAGATGGATGTGGTTCAGCTGGTTTGATGCACGTGAGGAAAAGCAGTTTGGGCAGTCGCTTGCTGCAATCCTGATTGAGAGGCTTTCTCTTGAAGGGCCGGCTCGCAATAACAGGTTAATGGGCAAGAAGCATGATGCGATGCTGCATAACATGATGCAGCAGATAAGCAGCTTCACGCGCGATCGCAAAATGAATACCTACAAGAAGGCCCAGGTCGGCAATGCATTCAAATGGGCATTGAAAGACAAGGGATATGATCCCGAATATGTGGATCAATTAACCAATTGGCTGATGTTGAAGATCTAGCCTATCCTTGATTTGTTGCAAGCAGCGGCTTGCGCAAACAGGTTTTGCGCTAGTCAAATTTGGCAGAAATGATCGCATATCTGATTGCGTTCGGTGAATCAATAACAATTCTTGAAGAACTACGTTCAAGATTCGCACCCTCCGATTTTTCCTCGAGCTCATGTTCAAATCCTTTAAAAATCTGTTTTCCTCGACCGAAAAGAAAGTCGCAGTCGCGGTGCCGTCAGCCGATGCTGCGGCCGGACAGGATATAGGCGCTGCCCGTACGGCCCATCTGGTGCGAGGCACCTCGTTTCTTGGCAAGGGAGATGTCCGCAACGCAGAAATGTGCTACCGGCAGGCGCTGGCGATCGACCCGGCGCATGTGTCCCCCTATATAGCTCTGGGATATGTGCTTAGAGAACAGCGGAAATTTGATGAGGCGAATGAAATACTGACGCAAGCGATAGCGCTTGACCCGAAAAATGTCGATGGTCTTTACATGTTAGGGACAATCGCTAAAGAGAACGGCGACAAGAGCGGCGCAATCGCTAATTTCAAGAAGGCGCTCGCCGTCAAGCCGGATTTTGAGCCGATATACTGCGACCTGTGTTTGCTGATGTTTGAACAGGGCCAGCACGATGCCGCCAAAGATCTCCTCAGGAAAGGGACTGCAATTTTCCCGCAGAACCCCGACATCCATCACTATCTGGGGAATTTATATTCCATGGAGGGCAATCAAGATGCGGCGATTGCCTCCTACAAGAAAACCTTGGCTATTAAACCGGAATTTCCGGAAGCGCTCAGCAATCTCGGCAACGCGCTGCAGGCAGGAGGGCAGGTCGAAGACGCCGTGGACAGCTATCGAGCCGCACTCGCCCTCAGGCCTGATTACGTTCCGGCTTTCACCAGCATGCTGTTGGCAATGCAGTACCATGCCGCATATGCACAAACGGAAGTGTTTGCCGAGCACCGGCGTTTCGCGCAATTGTATGAGTCGCCGCTGAAATCGCGCTGGCCGCGGCATCGGAATACGCGTGACCCGGACAAGCGGCTCAAGATCGGTTACGTATCCGGAGATTTTCGCAATCATTCCGTAGCGTTTTTCATTGAGCCTGTACTGAATACGCACGACAAGTCGCAGTTTGAAATCTTCGCTTATTACAATTATGTGATACACGATGACGTCACCAAGCGCCTGAGCCTGAAGATGGACCATTGGCTGTCTTGTGCCGGCATGTCGGACGACCAGCTTGCCGAGCGTATCGCCGCTGACGGGATCGATATCTTGGTCGATCTGTCCGGTCACACCGGCTACAATCGCCTGCTTACCTTTGCGCGCAAACCCGCACCGGTGCAAATGACCTGGATCGGCTATCAAGCTACCACCGGGTTGACGGCCATGGACTATCGCATTACCGACGCGTCGATGGATCCACCGGGAACCACCGAGCAATTTCATACGGAAACGTTATTGCGGATCCCTGCGTCGGCGCAATTCCAGCCGTCAGTCGATTGTCCGCCGGTCAACCCTCTGCCCGCCCTGAAATCTAAGCAATTCACGCTGGGTTGCCTCAATAATCTGGCAAAAATCAACCAGGAAACCGTGCACCTTTGGGGGCGCATCCTGAACGCTTTGCCGCATGCCAAGCTTATGCTGGGGAACGCGACCGGGCCGCAAGCGAAGCAGCGTCTGGTCGACATGTTTGCGCAGGAAAATATCACGGCGGACCGGCTGATTATCCAGCCAAAGATGTCTTTGGCGAATTACCTGAAGTTGCATCACCAAATCGACTTGGCGCTGGATACTTTCCCATACAACGGTGGCACAACCACCCTGCATTCTCTGAGCATGGGAGTGCCGGTGATCGCTTTGTCGGGCGATACGCCGGTATCTCGCGCCGGCGTTTCCATTCTTGCAGGAGCAGGTTTGCCTGAGTTCCGTACGTACAGTGAAGATGAATATGTGGCTAGGGCGATTGAAGTTGCTCAAGATCTGCCAAAGTTGAATGAGATCAGGCAATCGCTGCGTGAGCGCGCGGCGCCGTTATTCACCTCGGCTCCCGAGCAGGTAACCCGGCCGCTTGAAGATGCCTATCGCACAGCCTGGAGAAAATGGTGCAGCAATTGATTGTTACAGTTCGACGATATTGATCGATGTGTCGAACGAAGCATGCAGAAAAGTTTTGGCCGCGATATTTTTCGTTATTTTTCCTGCGACGTCGATCGCACAAAATTTGCCTACCTCGACCGTGTCGCCAATGATCACTCCAGTGCCGAGCGTGACATTGGCGCCGATTTTTGCAGCGCGGCCAATGACCACGCCTGCTTCGATCCACGCTGAATTACCTATCCGGCAAGCGCTACCGATATTGGCGCCGCTGCCGATCACGGTATTGAAGCCGATCTGGCAACCATGACCTACGATGGCGCCTGCACCAATCATGACATTCTCGCCGAGGCTGGCCGTACTGGCTACCAGCGCGCCTGGGCACACCAGCGCAGGCATCGAGAAGCCGCGTTCTTTTAATTTTGCCATCAGCTCGAAGCGGCGGAAATTCAGGAATTGATCGTCATATGCGGCAAAGGCGGTGGCGCCATCGACTATCAGGTTGTCCAGCACGCTCAGATCGAATGCATAGGCGGCGTCCTGATCCAGCTTGACTGGTCTTAACTCGAGGCCGGGATCTACTTCGCGCCAGGCTGCCATGGCCCAGTCAAGGAGGGCGCCGTTGCCTATCACATATTTAGAGCGCAATTTTTCCCTCCATCACGTCGAGGTACCAACGTTCGATGCTGCCGTTTGCGAATTCGTAGTCGCCGAGCCGGGCCGATGGCGCGCCAGGGTGCAACTGTTTTTGTATGTTCTGCATGACATCGATATCTTCCCGCAACACCCGTTCCGCCCCCATCATGTGTGCATGTAACACAGCGGGCGACGCAGCATAGCGGCGTTTCTTTTTTGCAGTCACGTAGTGAACCATCATATCGGTGCGGTCCGGGGAAACTGGAATATGGTGCTCGATGATGAAGGAATAACCGCCGCCGGAAGCTATATGCAAATTGGGGAAGGCCAGCCAGTTGTAGTACCAGTTCTTGTTGCCATATCGTTCGACATTGTCATGCCAGGAAAATGGCAGCACTTCTTTCATCGGAGTATCCGGGCCGCCGTTGCTAAAGCTGCGTAATCTGGACATCGTCGTGCCGCGGTCATTTAGGGCCGAATCTCCCAGGTTTTTAAAGGCGGCAAGCCCGGCTTCGTCAATGTTGACTTCGAATTTCACCTTTTGGTACAGGGAGCGTGCGTGCACATAACGGGGATGGTGGGCGTCGCGCAGGTTTTCATAAGCGAGCTTCCAATTGGCCTGCATTTTAAAGGTCGTCAGCATTACTTCGCCGTCGAAAGCGTCGGAACATTCTTGTATTGATGTGAGGAAGTCAGCACCGAACTGCTCGCCGATAGGAATGGGATTGCTGGATAGATTGATAAATACAAGATTGCCAATTGTCTCCAGCGCAAAGCGCCGCAAATGCAGACAGGCGCGCTCTTCCGGAGGGTAACGAAAGGCCTCGGCTTCGAACGGGATGTTATCCGGCGCACCGTCCTGGCCGTAGCCCCATCCATGATAAGAACATACCAGTGGCCGCACGCCGTTGGCCAGCGTTTGCACCGGATTCTGCCGATGCACGCAAAGGTTTTCAAAGGCGCGCAACTCACCGTTGAAGTTCTGCACCACGATCGGTAATCCGCATAGCGTGCGCGTGATAAAAGCATTATGTTGCGACAGCATCGTTTTGAGGCCGATGAACTGCCAGAGCGGTTTGAAAAACAATTCGCGCTCGCGCTCGAACCAGCCTTGGTCGATATAAGCTTGCGGGGGCATGCGTGAAAGCATTTACTTTCCTTATTTCTTGCTTTTTATCCGGCCGAGCGGACGGTGCTGCCAAATATATGCACAGGGAACGCGAACAACGGATCTATAAATGTGCCATCCGGCAGCGATGTCGCATAGGCGCCTGGCACATCGATCACGCAATGGCGGCCCAGCGCGACATTGGCCGCGATTTTCACATCAGCGCCGACGATGGAGTGTGTGCCGATGCGTGCGTTGTTGCCAAGCGCTGCGCCAGGTCCGATCCATGCATTGTTGCCGATCTGCACGTTGGCATCGATACGTGCGCCGGTCGCGATGAAGGCATTGTTGCCGATGCGTACGCCGGAGCTGACGATTGCACCGGCGCCGATCCAGCAGTTTTCTCCGAGCTGTACATCAGGTTCTACCATCGCGTCTGGATGTATCAGCGTCGCGCATTTGAATCCTCTTAACCGGGCGCAGGCATAGGCATCCAGCCGGGCATGGTTCAGCGCGTTATAGTCTACTGCGGCGAATACTCGTACTTTGGCTGGATCCATTCCCGCAAGAAATGCAGTAACGTCAGCAGCGATAGCGTCAGTTGAGGCTAGTGGCAAAGTCTGCAGATCGTACTGGGCCACGTCCAGGCCGCACTTGTTTCCGAGACGAGGCCATGCGGCCCGCGCAGCATCAAAAATGCTGCCGCATCCGATCAAGGCCAGCTGCATATTTTCTCCGGCGCTCAAGCTTTGTCTCCCATTAACCGCAGATACACGTCAGCGACGCGTCGCAGCTGTGTTTCATAGGCGCCGTGGCAAGCGGGCCGCCCGCCGGCATGCAGGCGAGCCTGAAGTGCTTCCAACAGCACCAGGTCTTCGTCCAGGACGCGTTTTTCGCCTTTAAGGTGACCCCACAAAATGGCAGGCAATGCAACGATCCGCTGTTTTTCCTTGGCGGTCATCAATGTGAACCTGACTTCGGTACGGTCGGCGGCGACCGGATCGAATTGCTGTATCAGGAAAACCAGGCCCCCTACCGAAATGAAATTCACATTCGGATAAATAAAATAATTGTGATAAGTATCCTGTGGTCCGTATTGCTCGACCATGGCATGCCATGGCCATGGCTGAACGCTCATCGCCATGGTGGAGCAAAAGCTCAAACTGGATAATTCGCTGTCGTCGACTGGAGTCTCAGGTGCGATTTCTGCCGGTTGCGCGGCGCCGTTCTTAATCAAAGGCCGGAAGGTGCGCGGGTGGACGTAGGCAACATGGTTTGCGTCCAGTACATTCTCGAAATTGAGTTTCCAGTTGTAGCGCGCCGGTACGCAAGTGTGGATTGCCTGCGAAGAGAAGTGGCTGGAAATGCCTGCCAGTTGTTCTAGAAATTCTTTGGTAAATTGTTGTTCGATCGGTATCGGGGTTTTGTGGACATTAACGAATACCAGATTGCCGATCACCTCTATGGCGAACTCTCGCAGGCACAGGTTGGAACGCTCTTCCGAGGTAAAACGGTACAAGGTTTGTTCATCGGGGATGGTCTTGGCGCGTCCGTCGGCATCGTAAGTCCAGCCGTGATAACGGCAGGCGAGCCGGCGTTGACCGTATTCTTCGAACTGCAATGGCATCTGGCGGTGCGCACATTGATTTTCAAATGCCTTGAGCACACCGGAAAGATTCTGGATCACGATCGGTATTCCCCCAATCGTCCGTGTCAGGAATGCGTCCGGTTCGGCGAGCAGTGTGCGCAGCCCGGCGAATATCCAGAGTTTGCCAAAGACATGGGTTTGCTCGCGTTCGAAAACAGCAGGGTCGATATAGTGCCTGGCTTGAATTTCCGAAAGCATTATTTGAACCTGAAGCGCTTTGCCGGATTGCCAAAAACGGTAATCCCGGCTGGTACGTTGCCGATGACGACGCTGCCGGCGCCAATAGTTGCGCCATCGCCGATCTTAACCTTGGGCAAGATGGTTGCGTGCGGATGTATCACAACGTCTTCCCCAATCTGGGCGCCGCCGCCGATAAAGACGAAGCTGCTGACTGTGGAGTAGGAACCCACCGTAACATCGTAGCCGATGATGGCATTCGACAAGACAGTCACGAAGCTGCCAAGCTTCGCATCGGCGCCGATCGATACATGGCGCTCGAACACACAGCCGATGCCCATGCTGGCGCGGTCGGCCAAATGCAGATCCGGCATCAGGTTCATGAATTCCGCCCCTTGCTCCAGCAGAGGGCTGGAGTACTGGCGTTTCATTGCCGGCTTGCCAAGTGCACAAACGAAGAGGTCGGGAGCTTGATAGCGATAAGTCAGCGGATCGCCGACCACCGGCAGGCCGGGGACCGGCATGAGATCGGTGCGGCCGTCTAGAAATCCTCTGACTACCCATTCTTTTCCGTGTGCCGGATCGGACTTTGCAACCACTGCCGTATTGCGGCCAAAGCCGCCCGCACTAATGATATAGACGTTTCTCATTCCTGGACCTTAGGTAAACGGGATGCCGCCGTCCAGGTTGAAACTGGTGCCGGTGATCTTGCAGCTTGCGTCCGACAGGAAATAGACCGCGGCATAAGCTACGTCTTCAGGACGACCAATACCGAGTGGATACATCTTGTCTTTTTCATCCAGCCACGCACGAATTTTGTTCACCAACGGTGTATCGACCAGCCCTGGCGATAATGAGTTGACCCGGATCCCCCGCTTGGCGACTTCTAACGCTAGGCAGCGCATCAAGCCGATCAAGGCCGCCTTGGAAGCTGAATAAGGACCGACGCCAACCGTACCCGTGTGAGCGGCGATCGAGGTCATGAATAGAATGGAAGCTCCGTCGCGAATGTTTTTCTTGTACAGCAATCGCTGCGTTAACAAGACAGGGGCGTTAAAGTTTGCCGAAAATACCCGGTCCAGAAATGTCTCGCTGACCATTCTGATCGGTATTACTCCATCGATGCCTGCGCCATGCACTACACCATCGACTTCTCCTGCCTGTTCAACTAATGCGTGTAACTGTTCCTGATCTGTCAGGTCGGCACATACGGCACTATGGCCGCTGCCCGAGAGGGCCGAAAGCGTTTCATTGAGACGAGTTTCGTCGCGCCCGCTAATCACTAGCCGTGCACCCGCTAGTGCGCACTGGATTGCTACTTCGCGGCCAATGCCGCTCGATGCGCCAGTGATAAGAATGGTCTTGTTTCGAAGATGAAAAGGGTTGTTGGTTATCATGTTCATGACCGGTCTATCCTCTGGCTCGAAGAGAGAGACCGCCGTCAATCACCAGGCTGCTGCGCGTTACCCAGCGGCTCGCCGGTGCAAGAAGATAGGCGATGCCGTTCGCAATATCAGTCGCTTCAATTGCGCCAAGGGGAACGAGGTCGACCTTGCTCTCTATTGAAGACACACCTTGGAGTTTTTCAAGCATCGGGGTGTCTACGTAGCCGGGAGAAACGCAATTCGCGCGTATTCCCTGTTTGGCATGTTCCAGTGCAATGGTGCGAACCGTTGCGGTTAATGCGGCCTTGACACCGGAGTAGATGCCTGTGGCGATAGGTGAAAAGTGCTCTGCACGTGCAGTGACAAAAACCAGCGAGGCGTCGTTGTTGATTTTTTTCTTGGACAGCAAGCGTTGTGTCAGCATTACAGGTGCTTCGTAATTCACAGAAAACATCGCGTGCAAGTGCTGCTCAGACACCATCCGCATGGGGACCAAGGCTGCTACCCCAGCGCTAAACACACAGCCGTCAAGTGGCGGCACGGCATCTACCAAAGCGTGCCGTGCTTCGGCATTGGTCAGGTCGCCGGGAACGATTGTATGGCCAGTGCCAGGCAGGGAGGCCAAAGTGGCGTTCAGGCGGTCCATGTCACGCCCGCAGAGCACTACAGTCGCGCCAAGCTCCGCGCACAACAAGGCCGTAGCGCGACCGATACCGGAAGATGCCCCCGTCACCAGAATAATCTTGTTCTGGAGGCTGAAAGGTGAATCGCTCATACGCTCATACTTCGATTAATTCAGGAAATTTCGCTTTCTCCAGATCCACGATACAGCTCCCCCAGGACAATCCGATGCCAAAGCCGGATAACAGTACCCGTTTGGGCCCATCCTGCAGCGACTCGCGGATGCGCGCGGTCATGGTTACCGGTATGGATGCCCCGCTGGTGTTGCCGAAGTCATGCAGGGTTGAGGGAACTTTCTCGGGCGGCAAGCCTAGTTTTTTGCGTATGGTCTCATTGATCATGCGATTGGCTTGATGGAACAGGAAGTAGTCGATTTGGTCCGACGACTGCCCAGCGTATTCGAGCAGGCGGTTTACCGCTGGAGGGACTTGCTGTGTTGAAAAGCTCAGCACTGCTGGACCGTCCAGAATCAATTCGTCAGGACGCCGCAATACCCCGTCCTCATCCTTGTAGGGAATCAAGTGCTGAATGTCCACAGGCTCGCGATGACCTCCCACCGGCATAATGATGGCGCGGTAACCGCTGCCGTCGCTGTTCAGGTCGAAGTGCATGGGCGGGGCGCCTGGAACGTATTCAAGAGCGGTCGCTGTCCCAGCGTCAGAAAACAGCGGATCGATGACCGTCGCCGCCTTATCGCCGACCAACACCAAGCCTTTCTTGATGGTGCCGGCTGAGATCATGCAACCCAGGATATACAGCGCGAACGGATAGCCAGAGCAACCAAGATTGACATCGAACGCGACGGTAGCCTTGGTCAGCTGCAAACGGTCCTGAAGAATGATTGCCGTGGCGGGAATTAAATAATCGGGTGACTGTGAAACGATAATCAATGCATCGACTTCTTCGCGTTTCCAGCTCAGTTCGTCTAGTAGACGCTCGGCAGCAACGAAAGCAAGATCAGAGAAACATTGCCATTCCGGGCACATGCGGCGCTGAAATATGCCGATGTTGCGCACCAGCCGTTCGCGGGCAGATCGCATCTGGGGCGGGCAATCGTCGACGTTCGAAATGATGCGCTTGGGAACGCAGGTCGTCATCCCTGCATATCTGACATTGTTTAGCGTTGATTGAGTCATGGAATGTCAGCAGACAAGTGCGTAAATATCATTGATGACGCGGCAAGTGACAAGATTATCTCCGGTAATGGTCTTGCTATATTCCATGTCGCACATGACGATAACGCCCAAGGCTGCCAGCGAATCCCATTCAGGCAGGCTGAGCAGTTCGGTAGTCGGGGCGATCTCCACCGGTTTCTGAAAATCCACTGCGTTACTAAATTTCTCAATAAACTGCTCGATCGTATCCATATGGCTCTCAGGTGGTTTGATGTAAAGATGGTGTGTGTGAAACAGCGCGCTGGACAGCAGTTGCGACCAGTTCAATCTGTGCATCGGTCATGTTTAGGAAAAATGGCAAGCCGATAAGGTCGGTGGCGACTTTTTCAGCATTGAGAACTGGCAATACTACTATCTTTCCAATTTCGGGAGCATGTCGATGCAACAAAGGCTGGTACCAGCGCCGAGTGGCAATTCCCTGTTCCTGGCAAAGAGTTTCAAGGTTCGTGCGCGCGGCTTCCGAGCCTAATCGAAGGCAAAAGGAAGTGGGGGCTGTCGGTGCCGGACCTGTTTGCCACGTCAGAACTTCGCCACAGGTTTTTTCCAGGACCGCCCGATAACGCTGATACAAGCGCTGGCGCTGGACAGCTTGCTCGTCCCAGCTATCCAAGCTGGCCAAGGCCACCGCAGCATGAAATTCCGACAGCTTTGCATTTGTCCCGGCGGACGACAGGTAGCCGACCGGAACGCCGGCATCGGGCGTCAGGTTAATGCCGAAATTGCTTTTTTGGCAAACAAGCATGTTGATCGATGCATCGCCGGAGACGATAAACCCGCCTTCTCCTGCGGGCAGCGATTTGGTGGCGTGCATGCTGAAGACAACCGGGACGTCGGCGGCGTCAACCCATTGGTTGCCGAAGGCTGCAGCCGCATCTATCACGATGCGCACGCCGGTTTGTTTTTGAAATTCGCTCCAGCGCCTGGTGTCCTGCGGGTAGCCGAACGTCGCGACCACAACCGCGGCGCGAGCGCCGGTAGCCTTGACAGCCGCTGCGGCGATTTCGGGCGTCAAGAGCCAGTTGTCCGGATCGATGTCAGCAACAACCGGGACATAGCCGGCGCGGATGACGGCGGTAATGGTTGCCACAAAGGTAAGCGCCGGGACCAGGACCGGAGAGCCTGCAGGCAAATTCAATGAATTTAAGGTCAGCTCAATGCCTAGGGTAGCGTTACTTACCGTCGTAACGTACATCTGGTGTTCGGTATGCGACGCAAATCGCTGCCTGAGGCGCGATTCCAGTTCCCTGACCAGCGGGCCGAAATTGGTGTAATGGCGTGCCTCGTCCATGCGTCCCAGATAAGGCCACAGTGCCGACCGATCTGGCACCATGGGTACCAGCAGCGGCACGCGAATTGGGGGTACATTCATCATTTAATTAAGTAGACAAGACTTTGTTAGTGTTTCGAATGCCCGGAGTTCGCCGCGATTGCCGTAATTTAGGGTGCCAATGAATTAGTGCTGCAGTATACCTGTAGCTTTGTGGCAATTTCCCATAAAATTCGTCATGTGTTGCATAAAATTTTCATTGCAAGCGACAATTTCCGTCATACCGTTCATTGCGGCCTAGACTAGTGTGCTTTTCGCGGTACGGAGTTTTGGATAAGGCAAGCAAGTTCCGGGCCGAAAGGGCCGCAGATATATGCATGACGCGCTACAAATAATGTTTGATTAAATACAAGCGGCGATCTCATGGTGCTTCGGTTCCCCTCGGTAGTCCCTTTCCCTTCGATATTGGTCGTCTTCGCTGCAGCAATCAGCCCATTGTGGCCATTTCCCATCGCAGATGGCGGCGGTTTCCATGACAATCAGCGGATTATAGAGATTTCGTGTTTGGTGCTGACCGCTCTGTTTGGAGCAACCCTCCTGATCCGCTCCGGGCGCGAGGACCTGCGGCAAATATTTGATCGCCGGATAAGCTTTTTCCTGTTCTGGTTTTTCTTGCTTGGCCTGGCATCCAGTGTTTTTGCATATTCTCCCCGCCATGCCCTATTTGAATGGGCCGGTTTCCTGCTGTTGCTTACAATGTCCGCCCTGATTGCATCGGAAATCCGCGCCAAAGGCCAGGCCTGGCTGGACAAGATATTGCTGTTCTGCGGGTTGGGAGCTGCGGTTTATGTTGTTATCGAGGCGATTGTCTATATTGTCGCGATCAATGCAGGCGGGCAGCCATCGAATTCATTTCTTATATATGGGTTCGACAATTACCGGTTTCTCAATCACGTTCAAACCGTGACCTTGCCATTGCTTGGCCTGCTCATATGCCGTAGCGCCAATGGCAAGCAAAAATTATTTGCATGGGGCGTTGCGTCCGCATGGTGGGCGTTGCTTTTCGTTCCGGCCGGGCGCGGCACGTTGCTTGGCCTGGCGGCCGGGGTATGCGCGGCCTGGTTTTGTTTGCGCGGCGATGCGAAACCCTGGTGCCGGGTAATGTTATGGTCGGGGCTGGCCGGCCTGGGAATATATGTTCTGTTTTACGTACTGATCCCGCTATCGCTAGGGCTGCATCCGTTCGGATTTCTATCCTCCGTGATCGAGCGCACCATAGAGAATCCGGATTCCAGCCGCTGGTCGTTGTGGGTGCGCGCCTGGCAAATCACGCTTGCCCATCCCTGGCTCGGGGCGGGACCTTTGCATTTTGCCCACTTCGGGCGCGACGTGCAGCTCGGCGCACATCCTCACAATTGGGTGCTGCAGATTGCCTGCGAGTGGGGCATCCCAGCCTTGCTTGCGCTGGTCGCTGCGATTGTGCTTGGCTTTAAAAAACTGCTGGCTGCGCGCCAGTATCTGCTCCCGACCGACGTCAGAAACCATCTGACGTTAGCCACGTGGCTGACCACCGGGGTCGCAATCCTGGTGGATGGTTTGGTGTCTGGTTTGATCGTGATGCCTACCAGCCAGTTGTGGATTGCGGTGTACATCGGTTGCTGCTGGGGTTGGATAGCCTCGCTCGCGCCAGCGCAACGCGATTCTACGTTGCGCTTGCCCATGGCTGTCCGGTTCAGCGGCTTGGCGGGCCTGGTAATGTTGATCTATTTTCTCGGCAATGGCATGTGGCCGGAAATCCGCAACCTGTCTTTGCACGAAGAGCAAAATTTACAAAAAGAGCGCTACGCTCATCCGGTACCGCGCCCGCGGATTTGGCGTGCGGGATATTTTTGACGGCGAGGATGCTTTTGGCTAGGCCTCTGCGATCCAGTCCCCTGATTTGCCGCCATGTTTCTCCATGACCCGCACATCGGTAATCACCATCCCCCGGTCGACAGCCTTGCACATGTCATAGATCGTCAGCAATCCAATCTGCACCGCCGTCAACGCTTCCATCTCCACCCCGGTCTTGCCCACAGTCTCGGCCTGCGCATTGCAGGTAATGCTGCTTGCCGCATCATCAATACTGAAATCGACCGTCACCCGCGTCAGCGCCAGCGGATGGCACAGCGGGATCAGGTCGCTGGTGCGTTTGGTCGCCATGATGGCGGCGATGCGGGCGATGCCTAGCACGTCTCCTTTTTTTGCAGTGCCGGACTGGATCAGCGCCAGTGTTTCTGCTTTCATGCGGATGCAGCCGCTGGCGAGGGCGATGCGGTGGGTGTCGTTTTTGCTGCCGACATCGACCATGTGAGCCTGGCCGCCCTGGTCAAAATGGGTCAGCTTGGCGGATGCAGGGGTTTTATTGGTCATGGCGGTATTTTCTGTAGATGATGCGGCGCATCGCAGGTCGAATCCTTGGGGCTGCCGGTACTTGCCGAAGGTGGAACAATGGTCCTCTGCTAGTATCATAGCATCGTGATTTTGACACTATCCAGTACTCGATGAATCGATCATTGCAATTGCCCTGGCGAATGTTGGTTGCGGCGCTCATCAGCGCATGCTGCGTACTGCCGCCGCAGCCGGCATTGGCGGTGCAAAACCTGCCTACCCTGGGCGACACTTCACGCGAATCGCTGTCGCCGCTGATGGAGCGCAAGCTGGGCGAGGAAGTGATGCACGACATCCGGCGCGATCCCGATTACCTGAACGATGCGCCGCTGCTGGAGTACCTGAACAATTTCGGCTGGACGCTGGTTAACGCTCGGCCCGAGGTGCGCGGCGAGGCCGGGTTCGATTTTTTCTTCTTTGCGGTGCGCGATCCGGTCTTGAATGCGTTTGCCTTGCCGGGCGGTTTTATCGGCGTGCATTCCGGCCTGCTGCTGGCGGCGCAGAGCGAATCTGAACTGGCTTCGGTGCTGGCGCATGAAATCGGCCACGTGGCGCAACGCCATATCGCGCGCATGGTGGGCAGCCAGAAGCAGGATTCGATGATCGCCCTGGCGTCCATGCTGCTGGGGGCGCTGGCAATGCGCGGCAGCGGCGATGCGGGCGCGGCGGTGATGATGGGCGGCACCGGCCTGGCGATGCAGCGGCAGCTGAATTTCAGCCGCGACGCCGAGCGCGAGGCGGACCGGATCGGGCTGTCGATCCTGGATGCGGGCGGCTTCGAGACCAGCGGCATGGTGGCTTTTTTCGGGCGCATGCAGACGGCTTCCCGCAACTATTCGGATGTGGTTCCGCCGTATCTGCTGACGCACCCGCTGACTACCGAGCGGATTGCCGACATCGAGGCCCGGATCCGCGAACAGCGCTACCGGCAGCGCGCCGATAGCCTGGATTTCCAGTTGATGCGAGCCCGCGTGCGTGTGTTGCAAGACGATACCGAGCAAGGCCGGCGCGACGCCCAGATCGTGTTTGACGCGCAGCTGCAGCTCAATACCAAGCAGCAGATCGTTGCCGCCAAATACGGCATGGCGTTCCTTGCGTTCAAGCAGGAGGCATATGGCAAGGCGGAGGATTTGCTGCAGCAGGCTGTGGCGGCAGCCTTGCCGGCGAAGCAGAGCCTGATGCTTACCGACCTGGGCGTTGAGATCATGCTGGCCACCAATCGCGAGGCGGAAGCCTTGAAACTGGTGCAGCAGGGGCAGCTTCAGTATCCCTTGTCGCGCGGACTGGCGCATCAGTATGCACGGGTGCTGATTGCTTCCAAGCGTTTGGACGACGCTATCAAGTTTCTGCGCGAGCAAGCCCGGCTGTATCGCCAGGATGCGGATGTGCAGGATTTGCTGGCCAAGGCTTATTCGGCGCAGGGCAAGCGGGCGTTGCAGCATATGGCTTTGGCGGAGTCTTATGTGTTGACGGGAAGTGTGCCGGCGGCGCTGGATCAGCTGCGGATTGCGCGGAATTCGGGGGATGCGGGGTTTTATGACCAGTCCATGATTGATGCGCGGGAGAGGGAGTTGCAGGAACGTTGGAAAGAGGAATTGAAGGCATCTAAGGAACGTTAGTGCCGAGGTGGTTGCCCCGTGGTCCGTTAAATAGGGTCAGAGTCGAATTGTTGACCGGTCAACAATTCGACTCTGACCCTATTTAATTATGTCTGGCGGGGGTGCTGGGTAAAACCGAAATGCGCTGCGATGCTTTCTGTGGCGATTTGTGTGACGGGTAATGTTATTCCCGCTTTTTGCCAGGTCAGGGTTTGTTGCGGCGCCGCCATCCAGTCGAGCAGGGCTTCGTCGCTGACGATGTTTCCATCCATGCGCAAATCGGCCAGGCATTGCGCCAGGTCGCGGTCGTCGACTGCGGCGACCTGGCCTGGGGCGATCAGCAGCAGCCGGCCTTGTTCGGTTAGCATGACGGAGTCGATGGCGGCCATTGCTGCGCCGGTTTGCAGGACAAAACCCAGCGCGGGATCGGTGTGGGCGATATAGGGTGTCAACGCCAGGTCGACGTAGACCCGTTGCGGGCCGTTCTGGAAATACCAGCAGCCTTGTTCGTCCGCCGCGTAATTGCGGTTGATGAAGCCCACCAGCGCGGTGTGCATGATCTTGTCGCCGGGCAGGCCTTGGCGCTGGGCCTGCTCGTCGCGCATGCGCCAGGCGCCGCGCGCGTCCAGTCCCAGCCAACCGTAGCAGTGCGGGACGTTGGGCCATTTCAGCATGGCTTGGGCGACGACTTGATCCATTAGTTATCCTGCAAAAAACGCAGCATGCGCTGCGGCAGCCAGTCGAGCCGGCCGGGCGGGCCGCCGGTGGCGAAGCCGACGTGGCCGCCTTGCTCAGGATACTCCAGCGTGACGCTGGCGGCAGCCTTGGGCGGCAAGTGCTGCGGCGGCAGGAAAGGGTCGTTGCGAGCGTTGAGCACCAGCGTCGGCACCGTGATGTCGTTGATCACCAGCTTGGCGCTGGCGCGGTGCCAGTAGTCGTCGGTGTCGCGGAAGCCGTGCAGCGGCGCGGTGACGATATTGTCGAATTCGTACAGGTCGCGCGCGCGCAGCATTTTTTCGCGGTCGAACAGGCGCGGGAACTGCTGCAGCTTGTCGAGCGACTTGCTTTTCATGGTGCGCAGGAAAGAGCGCGTGTAGACCATGTTGAAACCGTGCGACAAGGCAGCGCCGCCTCCGGCCAGGTCCAGCGGCGCGGAAATCGCGCAGGCGGCATCGATGATTTCCGCCTGGTGCTGGGACTCGCCGAGCCAGCGCAGCAGTGCGTTGCCGCCCAGCGAAACGCCGGTCGCATAGATTTTGCCGAACTGTCTGGCAGTGCGGCTGGCGACCAGGCGCCGCAATATCCAGTCGACTTCTTCGGCGTCGCCGGAATGGTAAAAGCGCGGCGCCTGGTTGATTTCGCCGGAACAGCCGCGGAAGTGCGGCACCGCGCCCGACCAGCCCAGCGTCGCCAGCTGCGCCATCAAGGCGCGGCTGTAATGGCTGTCAGAAGAACCTTCCAGGCCGTGGAACATCACCACCAGCGGCTGCCCGGGCCGGCCGTCGACAAAATCGATATCGATGAAATCGCCGTCGGGCGTATCCCAGCGTTCGCGCCTGAATGCGACTGCCGGTTTGCTGATGCAGGTGGCTGGGTAAATGGTTTGCAGGTGGCCGCCCGGCAGCCATAGCGGCGCGGGATAGGAGTCAGGTGAGGCAGCAGCGGGCATACGATTTTCTGTGTTGTTCGGTTCAATGCAAGGTGGCGCTGGATGTGCTTTCTTCCGGCGCCGCGCCTGGCGCTACCGAGGCATGGTGCAGCACGATGCGCCAGCCGCGCGGCGTTTTCATATAGATGTTGGTCGCCAGGATGTGCATTTCCCGGTCGGATTCGCTGGCTTGGCGCAATTCCTCCACCAGGTTATGGATGCTGGTCGACATATTATGCGTTACGTGCAGCTGGCGCGCATGGATGTGCACGCCGCCGCGCTCGAACAGGCTTTCGAAAGCTGCCCTGATCGCCGCATGGCCATGCAGCCGCGGCGCGTTCGGATGGATGCAGACGATTTCGTCGTCGTCCGCCCATAGCGCCATCATGGCCTCGATATCGGCGCGGCTCATGGCGTCGTAAAAAGCGGTTTCGGTTTCTTCGGCTGAGCCATGCATAAATTTGACGTGCGGCATATTGCCTCCGTGCTCAAACTATTGAACGAATTGTCACCTGTTTTACTGCCATCAAAAAAGGGAGCCAGGCTCCCTTTTCGCTATCTGTGGCCGCCTCAGTGGCCCTTGACCACCGCACCCGGTTTCAGCCGGTACTGCGTGCCGCAGTAGGGGCATTTGGCGTTGCCGCTGCTGTCGAGATTGAGGAACACCCGCGGATGCGAGGACCAGGTCGGCATCAGCGGGTTAGGGCAATGCGCCGGCAGGTCCTTGCCGTCGAGTTCAACCGGGGTTTGTGTATTTGCTGCCGAATTTGCTGCTGTAGTCATCTGTTTCTCCAAATTTGCTTCTGCTTTACTTGCAACTGACTGCTGTCGACGCTGGCTTATTTCCCGACCACGGTAAGCCAGTGCCGGTATTTGTCAGACTTGCCTGCCACTACGTCGAAAAACATGGTTTGCATCTTTTCGGTGATCGGGCCGCGCTTGCCTTCGCCGATGCTGCGGTTGTCGAGTTCGCGGATGGGCGTGATTTCCGCCGCCGTGCCGGTGAAAAAAGCTTCATCGCTGCAATACACTTCATCGCGGGTAATGCGCTTCTCGATCACTTCGATGCCGCTGTCGCGCGCCATGGTCAGCACCGCGTCGCGCGTGATGCCGTCCAGGCAGGACGCCAGGTCTGGGGTGTAGATCTTGCCGTTCTTGACGATGAAGACGTTTTCGCCGGAACCTTCCGACACGTAGCCGTCGGTGTCCAGCAGCAATGCCTCGTCGTAGCCGTCGGTCAGCGCTTCCTGGTTGGCCAGGATGGAATTGATGTAATAGCCGCTGGCCTTGGCGCGCACCAGCGATACATTGACGTGGTGGCGGCTGAACGAGGAAGTCTTGACGCGTATGCCTTTGGCCAGGCCGTCTTCGCCCAGGTAGGCGCCCCACGGCCAGGCCGCGATGGCGACATGCACGGTGTTGCCCTTGGCGGCGATGCCGAGCTTTTCCGAACCGATCCAGACCAGCGGCCGCATGTAGCAGGATTCCAGCTGGTTCTCGCGCACCACCTGGATTTGCGCGTCGATCAGGGTTTGCAGGTCGTAAGGCACTTGCATCTGGAAGATCTTGGCCGAGTTCAGCAGGCGCTGGGTATGTTCCTTCAGGCGGAAAATCGCCGGGCCCTGCTCAGTCTTGTAGGCGCGCACGCCCTCGAAGACCGCCATGCCGTAGTGCAGCGAATGCGTCAGGACGTGGATATTGGCGTCGCGCCAGTCGATCAGCTTGCCGTCTTTCCAGATCTTGCCGTCGCGGTCATCCATGGACATGTTCAAACCTCCAGTAAATAAAAATTGCCTGATATGCAATGAGATTGCGGCGTTTGCCGGCCTGTCATCGCTCACTGCCGATCTCTGGCGGATTCTTGGGTATAAAGTGACATTTTAACGGATTCGCCGGGCCCCACTCCGCAGAATATTGGGCTCGTTATATGCCTTTTGAGAGCCGGTATGTGCGTAAAACGGTGTTTTGCCAGAGGCTGCTGGAGTAAAATAGCCACTTTTCCTCACTGATATTGCCTGATCGACATGAAATTCAATCGACTAAGCGACCTGATCGCGCAACACCAGCTGCAAGGCAAGCGCGTGTTCATCCGTGCCGACCTCAACGTGCCGCAAGACGCGGCAGGCAATATTACTGAAGATACGCGCGTGCGCGCTTCGGTGCCGGCGATCCGCCAGGCGCTGGACGCCGGCGCGGCGGTGATGGTGACTTCGCACCTGGGACGTCCCACCGAAGGCGAATTCAAGCCGGAGGATTCGCTGGCGCCTATCGCCAAGCGCCTGGCGGAATTGCTGGGCCAGCCGGTGGAGCTGCGCCAGAACTGGGTAGAGGGCGTGGACGTGGCGCCGGGCCAGGTAGTGCTGCTGGAAAACTGCCGTGTCAACAAGGGCGAGAAAAAGAACAGCGACGAGCTGGCGCAAAAGATCGCCAAGCTCTGCGATATCTATGTCAACGACGCTTTCGGCACCGCCCACCGGGCCGAAGCGACTACCCATGGCGTCGCCAAGTTTGCGCCGGTTGCCTGTGCCGGACCTCTGCTGGCGGCCGAGCTGGACGCCCTGGGCAAGGCCCTGAACCAGCCGGCGCGGCCGCTGGTGGCGATCGTCGCCGGTTCCAAGGTGTCGAGCAAGCTGACCATATTGAAAGCGCTGGCCGACAAGGTCGACAACCTGATCGTCGGCGGCGGCATCGCCAACACCTTCCTGCTGGCAAGCGGCCTGAAGATCGGCAAGTCGCTGGCGGAACCGGACCTGGTTGAAGAAGCCAAGGCGATTATCGAGATGATGGCCAAGCGCGGCGCTTCGGTGCCGATTCCGGTCGACGTCGTGTGCGCCAAGGAATTTTCGCCGACGGCGGCAGCGCAGGTGAAAGATGTCGGCGATGTGGCCGACGATGACCTGATCCTGGATATCGGCCCGAAAACCGCGGCAACCCTGGCCGCGCAAATCGCCCAGGCCGGCACGGTGGTCTGGAACGGTCCGGTCGGCGTGTTCGAGTTCGACCAGTTCGGCGAAGGCACCAAGACCCTGGCGCTGGCGATTGCCGGCTCCAAGGCTTTCTCGATTGCCGGCGGCGGCGATACGCTGGCAGCGATCGCCAAATACAAGATTACCGACAAGATCGGCTACATCTCCACCGGCGGCGGCGCTTTCCTGGAATTTTTGGAAGGCAAGACCCTGCCCGCGGTCGAGATACTGCTGCAGCGCGCCAGTTAAGTTTTACCCGGAAATGGGACAACTGGTTGGAGGCAACCAACTGTCCCGGGGTTTGTCCATGTCGTACTGAAAGGTTGTCCATGCAAAGAGCTACCAAGATCGTCGCCACTATCGGACCTGCATCGAGCGATGCCGACACACTGGCGCGGATGTTCGTCGCCGGGGTCGACGTGGTGCGCCTGAATTTTTCGCATGGCAAGGCGCAGGACCATATCGACCGCGCCAAGCTGGTGCGGGAAATAGCCGCAGCCTGCGGCAAGCAGGTCGCCATCATGGCTGACTTGCAGGGGCCGAAGATCCGGGTCGGCAAGTTCGAGCAGGGCAAGATCGAATTGAAGAACGGCGCAAAATTCATTCTCGACGCCGATTGCGCCATGGGCAACCAGGACCGTGCCGGCCTTGATTACAAGGCCCTGCCGCGCGACCTGAGGCCCGCTGACGTATTGCTGCTCAACGACGGCCTGATCGTGCTGACGGTAGAAAAAATCATCGGCAACGAGATCCATACCATCGTCAAGATCGGCGGCGAACTGTCCAACAACAAGGGTATCAATCGCCAGGGCGGCGGCTTGTCGGCGCCGGCGCTGACGGCCAAGGACATGGAAGACATCAAGACCGCCATGAGTTTCCAGGCCGATTACGTGGCGGTGTCCTTCCCGAAAAACGCGACCGACATGGAAATGGCGCGCCAGCTGGCCAATGTGGCCGGCGAGCCCTACGACCACAAGCCGATGATGATCGCCAAGATCGAACGCGCCGAAGCGATCCCGGTGCTGCAAGAGATCCTCGATGCGTCCGACGGCATCATGGTGGCCCGCGGCGACCTGGCGGTGGAAGTCGGCAATGCCGCCGTGCCGGCGCTGCAGAAGCGCATGATCAAGATGGCGCGCATTTCCAACAAGCTGACCATCACCGCGACCCAGATGATGGAATCGATGATCGTCAATGCGGTGCCGACCCGGGCCGAAGTGTCCGACGTCGCCAACGCCGTGCTGGACGGCACCGACGCCGTGATGACTTCCGCCGAAACCGCGTCCGGCAAGTATCCGGTAGAGACGGTGGAAGCCATGTCGGCGATCTGCCTGGAAGCCGAAAAATCGGAAGACTGCAAGCTCGACGCCGATTTCCTGAATGTCCAGTTCACCCGCGTCGACCAGTCGATCGCCTATGGCGCCTTGTTTACCGCCCACCATTTGCGGGTCAAGGCGATCGCCGCGCTGACCGAATCCGGTTCGACGCCGCTGTGGATGAGCCGGCACAACATCGATATCCCCATTTTTGCAATCACCCCAAGCATCGCTACCCAGCGCAAGGCCGCCTTGTACCGCAATGTCCAGACATTCGAACTGGCCAAGTCGGGCGACCGCGAAGAAGTGCTGAAGGCTGCGCAGAATTTGCTGCTGGCTAACGGCGTAGTGCAACTTGGCGACCTGGTGGTTGTCACATGGGGTGAGCCGATGGGACAGATCGGCGGCACCAATGCGCTGAAGATCATGAAGATCGGCGAGTATTGAATTCGTTGGAGCAGAATCGGCACGCGGCGCCGCAGTGCGCACTGCGTAGCGCGCGGCCTGAACGCTGTTCCATTACAGGTTTTTATTATCGGAGTACATCATGCCTCTAGTATCCATGCGTCAATTGCTGGACCACGCAGCTGAAAACAGCTATGGCCTGCCTGCTTTCAACGTCAACAACCTGGAACAAGTCACTGCCATCATGCAGGCCGCCGATGAAGTCGGCGCGCCGGTCATCATGCAGGCTTCCGCCGGCGCCCGCAAATATGCCGGCGAGGCATTCCTGCGCCACCTGATCGAAGCGGCGGTCGAAGCTTTCCCGCACATCCCGGTTGTGATGCACCAGGACCACGGCCAGTCGCCGGCGGTGTGCATGGCGGCGATCAAGTCCGGTTTCACTTCGGTGATGATGGACGGTTCGCTGATGGAAGACGGCAAGTCGGTCGCCAGCTACGAATACAACGTCGAAGTATCGCGCAAGGTGGTGGAGTTCTCGCACGCGATCGGCGTCACCGTGGAAGCGGAGCTGGGCGTGCTCGGTTCGCTGGAAACCATGATGGGCGACAAGGAAGACGGCCACGGCGCGGACGGCAAGATGACCCGCGAACAGCTGCTGACCGACGTTTCGCAGGCAGCCGATTTCGTCAAGCAGACCCAGTGCGATGCGCTGGCGATTGCGATCGGCACTTCGCACGGCGCTTACAAGTTCTCGCGCAAGCCGACCGGCGACATCCTGGCGATCGAACGCATCAAGGAAATCCATACCCGCATTCCTAACACCCACCTGGTGATGCACGGTTCGTCATCGGTGCCGCAGGAACTGCTGGCGGAAATCCGCGAATTCGGCGGCGACATGAAAGAAACCTACGGCGTGCCGGTGGAAGAAATCCAGGAAGGAATCCGCCACGGCGTGCGCAAGATCAATATCGATACCGACATCCGCCTGGCGATGACCGGCGCGATCCGCCGTTACCTGATCGAGAATCCAAGCAAGTTCGATCCGCGCGATTACCTCAAGCCGGCGCGCGAAGCTGCCAAGGCCGTGGTGAAAGCCCGTTTCCTGGCGTTCGGCTGCGAAGGCCAGGCCGCCAAGGTCAAGCCGGTGTCGCTGGAAAAGATCGCGGAGAAATACAAGAAGGGCGAACTGGCGCAGATCGTTCAGTAATCAACAGTGCGGTACCGGCGCCAGGCAAGGCTTGGCGCAATAACTTGCCAGGCGCAGGACGATGCTTGCATCGTTCTCTGCCTGGTTTTCTGACTTTTGGAATAACCATGACAAGCCTCTACCAATCCACCATTACCTCACTGCCATTGCTGGGCCGCGGCAAGGTGCGCGAAAACTATGCCGTCGGTGAAGACAAGATCCTGATCGTCACCTCCGACCGCTTGTCGGCTTTCGACGTCATCATGAACCAGCCGATCCCGGGCAAAGGCAAGGTCTTGAACCGCATGTCCGATTTCTGGTTCGACAAGCTGGCGGCGATCGTGCCTAACCACCTGACCGGGATTGCGCCGGAATCGGTAGTGGCGGCAGATGAAGTGGAGCAGGTGCGCGGCCGCGCGGTAGTGGCGAAGCGCCTGCAGCCGATCATGGTCGAGGCGGTGGTGCGTGGTTATATCATCGGTTCCGGCTGGAAGGATTACCAGGCTACCGGCGCCATCTGCGGCATCAGCCTGCCGGCGGGTTTGCAGCAGGCCGCCAAGCTGGCCGAGCCGATCTTCACGCCGGCGGCCAAGGCCGAGATGGGCGAGCATGACGAGAACATCAGCTTTGCCGACATGGAAGCGCGCATCGGCAAGGAACTGGCCGAGAAGATCCGCAGCGTCAGCATCGAACTGTACAAGACCGCGGCCGACTACGCGGCGACGCGCGGCATCATCATCGCCGACACCAAGTTTGAATTCGGTCTCGATAAGGACGGCGTCCTGCACCTGATGGATGAAGTGCTGACCGCCGATTCTTCGCGCTTCTGGCCGGCCGCCAGCTACCAGGTCGGCATTTCGCCGCCATCGTTCGACAAGCAGTTCGTGCGCGATTACCTGGAAACCGTGACCAGCTGGAACAAGACCGCGCCGGCGCCGACGCTGCCGGACGACGTCATCGAGAAAACCGGCGCCAAGTATCGCGAAGCGCTGTTCAGCCTGACCGGCGAAACGCTGAAGGATTGATGATGAGCAAGGATACTGTGGACCAGCCGCTGGTTGGCATCGTCATGGGATCTTCCTCGGATTGGGATGTGATGCAGCACGCCGTCGCTATCCTGGCCGAGTTTGGCGTGGCGCACGAGGCGCAAGTGATTTCGGCGCACCGCATGCCGGACCAGATGTTTGCCTACGCAGAAAGCGCGCGCGAGCGCGGCCTGCGCGCCATCATCGCCGGCGCCGGCGGCGCCGCCCACCTGCCGGGCATGATCGCCGCCAAGACCATCGTGCCGGTGCTGGGCGTGCCGGTGCCGTCCAAGTACCTGCGCGGCGAGGATTCCTTGCTGTCCATCGTGCAGATGCCGAAAGGCATTCCGGTCGCCACCTATGCCATCGGCGAAGCCGGCGCGGCCAACGCCGCCCTGTCGGCGATCGCCATGCTGGCCACTACCGACGATGCCCTTGCCGCCAAGCTGCTGGCGTTCCGCGCCAGGCAGACGCAAATTGCCCTTGATATGAAATTGCCTCCGGTATGAGCGGTATGAAAGACAAAGCGCACGATTCGACAGATCCTATTATCCCAGCCACGACGCCGGCGACCTGGCTGGGCGTGATGGGCGGCGGCCAGCTGGGCCGCATGTTCACCCACGAAGCCCAAGCCATGGGTTACAAGGTGGCGGTGCTGGAACCAGAGCAGGATTGCCCGACCGGCCACGTCGCCGACCGCCATTTCCTGGCCGACTACAACGATGAAGTCGCCTTGACCGAGATGGCCAGCCTGTGCGCGGCGGTGACCACTGAATTTGAAAACGTCGCTGCCGACAGCCTGGCGATCCTGGCGCGAAACAGTTTTGTCGCGCCTGCCGCCGCCTGCGTTTCGGTAGCCCAGGACCGCATGGTGGAAAAGCGTTTCTTTACCGAGTGCGCCAAGACATCGACGGTGCTGCCCGCGCCGCATCACCTGATTGCATCCGCAGCAGATATCGAGACCATTCCCGCCGACTTGTTGCCCGGCATCCTGAAAACGGTGCGGCTCGGCTACGACGGCAAGGGCCAGGCGCGGGTGCGCAGCCTGGACGAGGTGCGCCAGGCGTTTGCCGGCATGAACGGCGTTGCCTGCGTGCTGGAAAAGATGCTGCCGCTGGCCTACGAGGTCTCGGTGCTGGTGGTGCGCGGGCTGGACGGCAAGGCTGCCGTGTACCCGATCGCTGAAAACGTGCATCGCGACGGCATCCTGTTTACCACCACGGTTCCGGGCCCGAATGTCTGCGACGAAACCGCCAGGCGCGCCCAGCATGCGGCGCTGGCCATCATCGGGCAGCTGGCCTATGTCGGTGTCCTGTGCATTGAATTTTTTGTCTTGCAAGACGGTTCGCTGGTAGTCAACGAAATGGCGCCGCGTCCACACAACAGCGGCCACTACACCATGGATGCCTGTGTCACCAGCCAGTTCGCGCAGCAAGTCCGGGCCATGGCGCGCATGCCTCTGGGCGATACTCGCCAGCATTCGCCGGCGGTGATGCTGAATATCCTGGGCGACGTCTGGTTCGAAGGCGACAGCCAGCAGGCGCGCGAACCGGCATGGGACCGGATCCTGGCTCTGCCGGCGGCGCATCTGCATTTGTACGGCAAGGCGCAGGCGCGCCGTGCGCGCAAGATGGGGCATATCACTTTCATCGCAGCGACCATGGCTGAAGCCCAGCAGCAACTGGCGCAAGCCTGCGATATCCTCGGCATCGCGGCGTAAATGAAAGACTCGATCATCGATCAGCAAGCAATCCGGCTGGCCGCGCGCAAGCTGGAGGCGGGCGCATTGGTCGCGTTTCCTACCGAAACGGTGTACGGGCTGGGAGCCGATGCCGAGAATGCGGCGGCGGTGGCCAGCATCTACGCTGCCAAAGGACGTCCGTCCAATCATCCGGTGATCGTCCATGTCGCGCCGGAAGCTGACATCGCTTATTGGGTGGAGTCGGTGCCGTCGCAGGCGCAAGCGCTGATCGCCGCTTTTTGGCCGGGGCCGCTGACGCTGATCTTGCCGCGCGCCGCGCACATACCGGACCAGGTTTCGGGCGGCCAGAGCTCGATCGGCTTGCGCTGCCCGTCGCATCCGGTGGCGCAGGCTTTGCTGCGCGAGTTCAAAGGCGGCAAGGGCGGCATTGCCGGCCCGTCTGCAAACAAGTTCGGCCATGTCAGCCCGACCACGGCGCAGCATGTACGCGATGAATTCGACGCCGACGGCGATAGCCCGATTGCTTGTATCCTGGATGGCGGCCAGAGCGAGGTCGGCATCGAGTCGACCATCATCGATTTGTCGCGCCTGGCGTCGCATGGACCGGTGCTGCTGCGGCCCGGCCATATCAGCGCCGCGCAAATCGGCGCGGTGCTGGGAGTCGCGGTACAAGCCGCCGACGCCGCCGCTCCGCGCGCTTCAGGCACGCTGGAATCGCACTATGCGCCGCGCACCCCGGTGCTGCTGGTGCCCTCGGCGCAGCTGGCGGACACCCTGCAGCAGATGCGCCAGGCCGGACAAAGCCTGGCGCTGATCAGCTATTCCACGCTGGCCAAGGAGATTCCGCCTTTGGCCGCGCAATTTCCCATGGCAGCTTCAGCCCCGGCGTATGCCCATGATCTCTATGCCGCGCTGCGCAATATGGATCATGCGGCGGCCGACCTGATCGTGGTTGAAGCACCGCCGTCCGACCCGGACTGGCAGGGCGTCAATGACCGATTACGCCGTGCCGCGCACGATTCATCTGCCGTCCTGGCAGGTTTCAAAAAATAATTTGAGGTAAAAAAGCTACAACTGTAGTCAAACGATTCTAAAGCTGGCATAGTGTAAAAAAAAGAATAGCACGCGCGTTCTTTTCGATGGAAAAAAGCATGGAAAAAGATATCCGGAAGTTACGGATGCGCCAGTTCTGGTAAATGCAGTCGAATAAGAGAGCGTTGTCTGGCCAGGCCAGAACGGAAAAACGCCAAAAAAATGGGTTTGTACTGTATTCGCTGCAGGCAAAAATCCCGCTACTAAAAATGAAGTGTAACTTGGAGAAGACATATGAAAAAACAATTCAACGTATTGCCGAAACTGGCGGCCCTGTCCGTACTGGCAGCATTCGCGGCTCCTGCCATGGCGCAGCAGGCTGGCGACAATCTCCTCAACGTCGGCTGGGCACACCTCGGGCTGAACCAGTCCAGCGAGCCGTTGAAGCTCGGGACCTTCACAGTGCCAAATAGCGGCGCGCATGTTTCCAACGCTGACACTGTCATCCTGCAGATGACCCATTTCTTTACCGACAATATCGCCGTAACGGCGGACTTGGGCATTCCGCCGAAATTCAAGCTGAGCGGCGCAGGTTCCCTGAATAGCCTCGGCCAGCTTGGCACGGCCACGCAATGGAGTCCGGCGGTCGTGGCGAAATACTACTTCGGCGACGCTAACAGCCAATTCCGTCCTTTTGTCGGCGCCGGCGTTACATACGTCTGGTATTCGAACATCAAGCTGACCAGCAGCCTGACCGGACTTCTGGGCGGCGGCGATCCTGGCGCTTCCACCAGCGCCGATTTGAGCAGTTCTTTCGCGCCGGTCGGGACGGTTGGCGTGGCCTATAATTTCGACAAGAACTGGTCCGCCAGCTTCTCCCTGTCGTATGTCCCGCTGGACACCAAGGCTGACTTGAGTACTCGCCACAGCGATGGAACAACGACCCACGCCACTACCAAAATCACTCTGAATCCTTTGGTGTCGATACTGACAGTCGGCTACAAGTTCTAAATCGCCGGATAAGGTTTGTACTAAATGCCCTGCATAGCCAGGGCATTTTTTTGCCCGCATGGATTGCATATGAGATTCTGCATATCTACATCGACAAGTGGCGGCAGATTGCGTTAAAGTGAAAGTGTTAGCGGAAAGTAACCAGGGAGTAGCGGCCATGACTAAGGAAGTTGCAGTTTTAGGGGGCGGATGCTTCTGGTGCCTGGAGGCGGTGTACCAGGAAATAAAGGGAGTGCAGCATGTCGAATCGGGATATACCGGCGGCCAGGTAGCGAACCCGACTTATGAGCAGGTCTGCGAAGGCACCACCGGCCATGCTGAAGTGGTGGCGGTGACATTCGATACGGACCAGATCAGTTTTCGCGAGCTGCTGGAGATCTTCTTTACGATCCACGATCCCACCACCTTGAACCGCCAGGGCAACGACGTCGGCACGCAATACCGTTCGGCGATCTATTACCAGTCGCCGCAGCAGAAGAAAGATGCGGAACAGGTCATCGCGGAAATGGCGAATGTATGGGATGCGCCTATCGTCACCGAGTTGAGTCCTGCCGAAACCTATTACAAGGCAGAGGACTACCACCAGAATTATTTCCGCCAGCACCCGTTACAAGGCTACTGTGCGTTCGTGGTGGCGCCCAAAGTGGCGAAATTGCGCAAGATCTTTACCGAAAAGGTCATCGGCAGCTAAGCATTTGCTTATCCACTGTTCCGGGCGGAACAGTGGATAGCCCTCGGATTATCGCGCCGCCTGGTAAATGTAATCGCGCGACCAGGGCAATGTGCTCGCACTGCGCCCAGCCTTGCGGCACACCACCTGGTACAGCGATACCCAGTCGCGTTCGAAACCGTAGGAACTGCCGGCCAGGTAAACGCGCCAGATGCGGAAGCGGCGGTCATCCACGGTTTTCCTGACTTCGTCGGCGCGCGCTTCCAGGTTGTCGGCCCAGATGCCGCAAGTCTTGGCATAGTGGCGCCGCAGGTTTTCCACATCGAATACTTCGAGGCCGCCTTCCTGCATCGTTTTCAGCACCGTGCCGATGTGCGGCAGCTCGCCGTGCGGGAATACATACTTGTCGATGAATTCGCCGCCGCCGTATGGCGATTCGCCGTTGTCGATGTCGGTGGTGGTGATGCCATGGTTCATGGCGATGCCGTCGTCCGCCAGCAAGCTGCGGATGCGCGAGAAATACATCGGCAGGTTATTCAGGCCGACGTGCTCGAACATGCCGACGCTGGTGATCCTGTCGAAGCTGCCGGTGATGTCGCGATAGTCCTGCAGGCGGATTTCTATCCGGTCTTCCAGGCCGGCCTGCTTTACCCTTTCCTTGGCCAGTGCATACTGGTTTTCCGAGAGCGTGATGCCGACGCATTTGGCGCCGAATTTCTGCGCCGCGCGCAATACCAGGGCGCCCCAGCCGCAGCCGATATCGAGCAAGGTGTGGCCCGGCTGGAGCTGGATCTTGGTCAGGATGTGATCGATTTTCTTGAGCTGCGCAGTGGCCAGGTCTTCATCGCCGTTTTCAAAATAGGCGCAGGAATAGACCATGTTCTGGTCCAGCCACAGCTTGTAAAAATCGTTGGAGACGTCGTAGTGGTAGCGGATCGCTTCCGCGTCTTTTTCCTTGTTGTGGCGGAAGGTGCGGGTGATGCGGGAGAATTTTCCATCCGCTTTCAGCGTATTGGCCGCCAGCGCGTTGCCGACAGCGATGATTTCCCTGATTTTTCCTTCGACTTCGATCTTGCCTTCAACGTATGCCTCGCCGAGATTGGCGAGGGATGGCGTCAGCAGGTAAGTGAGGGCGGAGACATGCGGTACGCGTACCGTAACCTCCGGCGCCGCATAGGTGCCAAAGTCAAACTTCTGGCCGTTCCACAATTCCAGTCGCAACGGTATTGCGGCGCGGTGGCGGACTTCATTTACCCAGTTCTCAAGCTTCTTTTCCCAGAACACGATTTCTCCTCCGGTGATTAAATACTTGTACCAAGCGGGCCGGCGTTGACCGATGACGCAGAACTAAGGTTGAAGGCGTTGCCGCTGCCAGTTGCCATCCGCGTCCAGGGTATACAGAATCCGGTCGTGCAAGCGAGACCGCCGTCCTTGCCAAAATTCTACCGTATCCGGCAAAAGTCTGTAGCCGCCCCAATGATTTGGCCGCGGCGGATGATCGCCGAATTCTTGTTCGGCTTTCGCATATTCGGCTTCGAGCAGGTCGCGGCTGCCGATCGGCTGGCTTTGCGCCGATGCGATCGCACCGAGGCGGCTGCGCAGCGGGCGGCTATGGAAGTAAGCGTCGCTCTCGTTTTCAGAGACGCGTTCGACCCTGCCTTCGATGCGTACCTGGCGTTCCAGCGCTACCCAGTGAAACAACAGTGCGCCGTAGGGATGCGCCAGAAGTTCATGGCCCTTGCGGCTTTCGAAATTGGTAAACCAGGTGAAGCCGCGTTCATCAAATTGCTTGATCAGCACGATGCGCGACGATGGCCTGCCCTCCGGCCCCACCGTCGCCAGGCTCATCGCATTCGCTTCCGGCACTTCCGCCTGGATCGCCTCGTCAAACCATTTTCCGAATTGCGTGATGGGATCGGCGGCGCTGTCTGATTCCGACAGGCTGGCCTGGCTGTAGTCGATCCTGAGATCTGCGATGGATTGGTCTTTGCTTTGGCTCATGCGCTAATACCTCGACGTTGCTGCATTGCTGCTCCTAGTTGCTGCATCTGCTGTTCATTGAAAATGCGTTTTGCCATGGGGGCGATCCAGGTTTCTTCCTTTTCCATGTGGCTGGCGTAGATGGTGGAAAACTGCTGCACATCTTGCGCCGACAGCAAGGGGACTGCGGCTTCGCCGTCGGCTATATGCGTCAGTTGCAGGTTCAGGGAATGCCAGAGGCTGTCCATCTGCTGATGTTCGGCCAGGATTTCCGGCGTCAGTTTTTGCAGCACGGCGGCGTCTTCGCCGGTTGCTGTGGCGGTCAGCATCGGCAGCAGGTCATGCTCTTCATCTGCATGATGATGCGGAGCTGCCTGGTTGAAATAGCGCATGATGCTGTGCGCCGCCTGCTGTGCCTGAGCGTCGCTGCCGTGTTGCGGCACGTGGTCGAGCAGGTTCTGCAGCGTGGCCAGCTGCTGGCGTATCTTGTCGTGGCAGTGCTTGAGGACGGCTATCGGCTGGCTGAAATCCGGCGCCGTGCTGATCAGTGCGTTTGGCATAATGATGTGTATCTCGTGGGTTAAGCTGGGACGCCATGGGCGGATGGATGCTTATCTGTCAACTTGTCGATAAATGGCAATGTACTCATATTAAAACACTTCAAAATAAATCCGTCTTGCAGAGCCGGTAAAATAGCGCCAATAGCGATATCCAGCCATCCTTGGATATTTTGGCGATTGCCTGTGCAGTTCTTTTTGTATCCAGCCATGTCTTCATCCGTTGCATCAAGCGCCCCTGGCGCATCCGCCCCCATTGCCATCGACCTCGACGAGATCGACTTCGACCGGCGTTTCGGCGGCATCGCGCGCCTGTACGGCGCCGCTGCGCTGGCGCGCTTCCTGCAGGCGCATGTCTGCGTGATCGGCGTCGGCGGCGTCGGTTCCTGGGCGATCGAGGCGCTGGCGCGCAGTGCGATCGGCAACCTGACCATGATCGACCTGGATAACCTGGCTGAATCCAACATCAACCGCCAGATCCATGCGCTGACCGATACGCTCGGCCAGGCCAAGGTGAGTGCGCTGGCGGCGCGCATCGCCCAGATCAACCCCTATTGCCATGTGACCGAAGTGGAGGATTTCATTACGGCAGACAATTTGCCGGAAATGATAGGGGAGCAGCGTTACGATTACGTGATCGACGCCATCGACAATGTGCGCGCCAAGGCGGCCTTGATCGCCTATTGCCGCGACCAGGGAATTCGCCTGATCACGATCGGCAGCGCCGGCGGGCAGGTTGACCCGACCTGCATCGAAGTGCGCGATCTGGCCAAGACCGAGCAGGAGCCGCTGCTGGCCAAGGTACGCAAGCGCCTGCGTTCCGAATACCGCTTCCCGCGCGGCGATAAAGTGCGTTTCGGCATCGATGCAGTATTTTCCACCGAGCCCTTAAGCGCGCCGCTCAGCGAAGAGGCATGCGCCGTCGATGCCGCGCCCGGCGTTACAGGATTGAATTGCGCAGGCTACGGTTCGGCAGTGGTGGTCACCGCCACCTTCGGCCTGGTCGCAGCCGCCCATATCTTGCGCAAGCTGGCGGCGGACGCCGAGGCTGTTGCTTGACTTGCCCATGGCGCCTGCATAGAATCCCGTGGACTATCCTTGTAGGAGATCCGGTTTTGGACAGTTGTCCCAGTATGCGTGGATGGGCGCGCAGCCCGATGCAATTCACCTGTTTTTAGTCGTCCATTGCGGCAGCCGTTGAATTGACGCGTTGCCGCATCCCGGGCGATCCCGCATCGCCGCCTTATCCCGTCCATTAAGTTTGTTTGAGTTGCCCGTTGGCCTTCAGTGCATGATTCAATGCACGGAGCAGCGTTGCGCACCCATGGAATGTCGCCGCTCGGCGTGGCGACGCACACAGAAAGGCAGTGAAGATGGATTGGAAAATATTTACCCTGCGCGTATTGCTGGCCCTGACCTTAGGTTCGCTGATAGGCGCGGAGCGTCAAATGCGCCAGCGCATGGCCGGTTTGCGGACCAATGCGCTGGTATCGATCGGCGCATCGCTGTTCGTCATGGTGTCGGCATTCGAATCGGATCCGCAAGGCGCGACCCGGATTGCCTCATATGTAGTGTCCGGCATCGGTTTCCTTGGCGCCGGCGTCATCATGCGTGAAGGAATCAATGTGCGCGGGCTGAATACCGCGGCGACATTATGGTGTTCGGCAGCGGTCGGCGTGCTGTGCGGGCTCGGCCACGCGCTGGAAGCGGCCATTGGCGCGGCGGCGATCCTGGGGGCCAATGTTCTGTTACGGGGTGTCTCTAATATGATCAACCAGCGGGACCTGCACAGCGCGACGGAAATCGAGCAGGTGTATCGCCTCTCTGTAGTATGCCGGCCGGAAGATGAGGTGCAGGTGCGCACCTTGATGCTGCATATGCTCAATGGCATGCCGCACCTGGTGGTGCAGTCGCTGCATAGCGAGGACTTGGCTTCCGGCACCCAGCTGGAAGTGCGGGCGGACCTGATTACTTCACCCAGCAATCATCTGCAGCTGGAGCAGATAGTGAGCCGGGTCAGCCTGGAAAAGGGCGTGAGCGCCGCCCGCTGGGCGGTGCTGAACTCGGTCGATGCTTGATGGACTGGCTGTTGCCCGCTTGTCGGAGCAGCTCTGTATCTGGATAAAAAAGGATAAATAGAAATATTTTAAAGAAACAGCGAAAAAGTACTTGCTGGGGTGAGGAAGGGTTGCTATAGTTCGCCTCCCGTTGAGAACGACGCGAAATGAGCGAAGCAGCTGAAGTAGAAAAGAGGCTGATTT